>CAIKLL010000060.1 GCA_903828265.1 uncultured Rickettsiales bacterium | reverse complement strand
CGATCGGTCGTCGTTTTCGCGATACTGTCTTAGCTATGGGGGGAAGTTCTCATCCTATGAATGTTTTTAAAGCTTTCCGCGGTCGCGAACCTAGTACCGAGCCTCTCCTCCGTCATAGCGGCTTATAAAAGTAGTCAAACACTTTTCTTTGTGGTGCGTTACGGTAATATTTAGCTCTTGATTTTTTCCCTAAAAACAAGGGATTGCCTAACGCACTCTAATTAACTGCAACGTTTGTGCTAGCAAGGTCTGCCCATTCCTTCACCGGTCTGTGCTTCCCGTTTACGACGAGAAGCCTTAGCTTGTCAAACAGTTTTCTCGGGTTGAGGCTCAACTGACAATTGACTTTTCTGTACCACGAAGGTTATAATAGGGGGCGTACAAAGTAGATTTTTCAGAATTTCCCATGGCTTTATTCGTACAAAAATATTTTTGGTTACTCCTGTTTATAATACCCTTGATTCCAACTATACTATATTTTAATAGGGATCAACTGAAATCACCAAGGAAAATAATTAACTTTTTGATCTCGGTTTCATTCTGTATTTTCATGATTTTTTATATTTATGCTATTTTTTATAAAGCAGACTTTGCCCACTACGATGAGGATGCGTTCATCCTTTTAGGTTTGATCGGTGGTAGGGATTTTGCAATAAAAGCAACTCCTAGGACGGGTGAAAGATTCTACCCTCTAGCAGGTGCTGAATTTAATATCATTAATGATTTTACTAATACCCCTACGGGATATCATGCCTATCCAGTGCTGCAGCTAATAATTCTTATACTAGGTTTATTTTACTTTCTGAGAGACTTTCAGATATGGTTTCGCCTAAGCACAATAATGTTGATAGTAACTAATCCTAGTTTCGTCATTTCATTCTTTGGGTTAGTATATCCCGAGAGAAATTTGATATTCTGGATATTTATTTTTATCCTATCCTTTCAATCCTTTACCCTAAAAAAATCTCCTTGGTTTTTTGGGGGGACATTAATTTCTGCCCAGATTATTCTTTATACTAAAGAACCCATATTTTTAATGATTGGAACTTTTGCCACGTCCCGATTAATAGTAGAATTTTATCGGCAGCGGGTTTCTTATAAGTTTACGCACATATTAAATTTTTTGCGTAATCATTTTTTAGAGATAAGTTTATTGTTCCTTGCTGCTATTTTTGCCTTGATGTATTTTTCAATATACCCTATTTTTTCAGCAAATTCTCCTGAATCTAATTATGCTTCCACGAGAGCTATTGGGTACTTAGAAGTTTTGTCTAACTATTTTTATACTAATCTATTATTAATAGTTTTTCTCCTAGCTATAGTCAGCAGAGCAGCATATTTGATTAAGCACAAGAAGTATCCTGATTCTTTTTATGATCCCTTGGCTTTGGGAGCGGTCGTCTATTTCTTGGTTTTTTTAAAGTTGCGAATATTTTCTAGATACTATATGGCACCGGTTGACCTGATCGCCATTCTTTACCTAAGCCGCTTTGTTTATTCATGG
>CAIKLL010000059.1 GCA_903828265.1 uncultured Rickettsiales bacterium | reverse complement strand
TTCCTCAATTATCATGTTTTTTAATTCTAACCTTACCTTCTTGCCTGGCATATAGTGTCTCCTACTTTTTCAATTGTAAAAAAAAGAGTAGTTTATCCCAGCTTCCTAATATTCTCTAGACCACCTTCACCGTGGCATTACCACGATCCCGTATGGAAGGAATTAAAAGCTTGCGCATACCTTTTCCACTTGCTTTTGGTATTTCTTTTAGACGGTTTCGTAAAGGGTAGTAAGTCTCTGATTTAAGTTCATTGTGTATCTGGTGAAGAAACGATTCAATACCGTTTCTTTCTATATCCTCAAAGGTCATCTTGTCAATGCCTGGCGCTCCATTGTTCTTTCGTACCAGACGATACGATTCTCTTAAGGTTTCAATTTTACACATATGCACATAAATACCCCAGAATCGCCAACTTCGCTTGAATGTATATCTTCTTCCTCAGATCTTGTAATAAAATTGGAGTTTTTTATTATTCTCCTTTACCTCTCGTTTTGTTAGAAGATGTTTTCTAAGTAAGAGGCCTTCGCTCCACAAGCATTACCTTGCTTCATCACTACTATGCCCCTATCCGACTCCCTCTCATCTTCTCTTCTTTTCCGAGATATATCTCGTTATAGAAAAGATCTTGCTCCTAGGATTTCTCTAGAGATGAGGAAGGCCTCTCCAGTTGCTACCTATGTCCTATCTGTTCATGTCGTCACTATTACCCCGCTGAAGAAACAAAACGTGTCAGTTAGATTTCATTTTGTTTTACTGTTTTCACCTAATACTTAGAGGCTCAACCTTCAGACTTAATTCTTTTACGAGGCTACCAATGTGTTCATTTGTATTACAACCTGAATAGTCACACCAATTCTTTAAATTGGTTTGTCGATAGGCTTCAATATAATGATTTCGCATTATATTGCTATCCTAGTTACACGGCTCTAACTTTTACCGTGGTAAGTTTATCTCTCACTCAACATAAGCGCCTTACTTGGACGCACAAATATTCAAAAAATAATATCTTTGGAATTTGCTAATCAAATTGTATAATTCCCAGGGGAACTTCACTATAATCTTTTCAGAAAAAATATATTAATGTAGCCCAGCATCCTCTCCAAGAAATCTAATTGCATAGTGTACATATATTTCTTCGATTGGAGTTTGTACTTCCATAACATCCAAATTATCCTCAAAATGTCTTATAGAGTGTCTTAAAGCTCTATATTCTATTTCAGGAAAAACTAAGTCTGTATCTTCTTCTTTGGCCTCTTTTACTAAAGTATAACTAGTTTGTAATAAAAATTCTAATATTTGCTGATTACTATCTTCCTTAATAAATTGACATAAAGCACAGTATCTTCCATAGTTAATTATATACTCAAATACTTATCTTGTATGAGAAGCTATATAAGCCTCAAATTTAACTAAATCTACATTGGTTTTCGTAATAAACGCTGCATCCTTTTCAAAAAAACTCTTTGGAAAGACGATTTGATTGCCCATATATTTTTTAATAGATTGTACTGCTCTCTCTATACTACTTGCAACACTATCATCATACTCCATTTTTATTAATTTAATAATGTCTGAAGGTAGTTTGACTTTCATAATCAATACTCCTCTACCAGTGATCATTTGCCCAGCTTTAAATTGTTCTAATTCCAATTTTATAGGATTATCATCTTGCATTGGTGTTGGCAAAACACTAACTTGAGAGTGTAAAAAGTCATTTAGTGTGCTCAGTATATCCTTAGCACTATCTTTTATAGGTTTTGTTGCAGCTTGGTCCTGTAACAAAGAGACTAGTTTTTCAATCTCACTAATAAGAGGTGGTGCTAAAAGTACTTCTTGAGGTGGTACATAAGACTTTATATCACTTATAAGTTTTTTATATTTAGTAAAAATTTCCTTTTTATGATCTTTTGTAGGCTTACAAATATCAAGCATGTCTGTAATAAATTTTTCATTTTTATCTGATAATAGTAATTTCTCTATTAGGTTTCTTCTATCTGCATCAAGTGCTGAAAATTCTGTATTTATAAAAATATGTAAATTTTCTATAAGCTCTTCTGATAAAAAAGATGATTTTGGCTCTATAGAGTTTGTATAATATGTGACCTTCTCATCATAAGTAGCACTTGTAGATAATACAGTAAGAGTATTTAGACTTTGCAATAATAATTTTAACTGTTGGCCAGTTTAATAATCTAGCGCAACACTGTATATTTGAATTCATTCAAAAATACAAAGCCAGTGTTGCTAATGACAAAATACCACAGAATTACTCTCTACGATAGAGAGAACATATA
>CAIKLL010000058.1 GCA_903828265.1 uncultured Rickettsiales bacterium | reverse complement strand
GAGAATGAATAATCAGCCCAGAAAATGCCTTGGTTACAGAACACCTACCGAGGTCTTTCATAATCGCAAATTGCAGTATGTTGCGCTAGATTATTGAATTCGCCAATTCTTAAAAAATATTAAATAAATTCTTGCAATTAGATAAACCTTGTGGTAATTCTACTAATTGTTTAAATATTGTAGATAGTATAAATATTATTAACTAATACAATATAGTACTTGACTAAATATACTAGAGACTAATAGAGGTGAAAATGGCTCGTAAAAATGATTACATAGAAGAAATTGATAAATTTATAGGTAATAAAATCTATTCTTTAAGACTAGCAAAAGGATTATCTCGTCAGCAATTATCAAAAGTTATTGGCGTAACTCATCAACAGTTGCAAAAATATGAAAAAGGGAATAACAGGATTTCTGTAGGAAGGCTAGTTTTGATATCAAAGGCTCTTGATAAAAATATATCATATTTTTATGAAGGACTTGAAACAGGTAATAACGAAACAACTGTTACTCAGCACCAACGTATGTGTATCGAAGTTTCCCGTAATTTTATGAAAATTGAAAATACGGAGCATCAAAATGCAGTTAACACTTTGATAAAATCTTTAATAAAAGATAAAGCTGCTTAAAAATTAAACTATTTAATAGCAAGTGACTCTTTATAAGGGTAGGGAGTCACTTAAAATAAATAAATAAATAAAAGGGAAAGAATACTTAATAACTGTCTTATCTTAAGAAGTATATAAGGTTATAGAAAAATTAATTTCCTTTAAATTGCTTCAATATCTATAAATAAAAATAGTCTATAGAAAGAATGGTGGGCGGTAGAAGACTCGAACTTCCGACCTTTACGATGTCAACGTAATGCTCTAACCAACTGAGCTAACCGCCCAAAGAATTTTCCAATCTGATACACTTATTTACCCGGATTTTTTTTGAATTTCAAGATTTTAATTTGAAATTTAATTTAAAATGAAATAAAAACTATCGGCAAGTTAGAAATTAGCTAGAGATTAATTATCAATAATAAATGAAAAACTTAAAAGAAAAAGCATACACCCCAAATACTCGTTTTATTATAGCTTTAGATGGGCCATCAGCATCAGGAAAGGGGTCGATAGGGAAAATGCTTGCTTCTGAATTTAACTTAAAGTATGTCCAATCTGGCATTGTTTATAGAAGCCTTGCTTATTTATGTATGATTAACAATATCGATGTTACAGACCTAAAAAAAATAATAGAACTTTCAAAAACTGATAATCTAATTGAGCTTACAAAAGGAGTAGATTTGAATCAAGAAAATATAGGGAATTATACGTCTCAGATTTCTACTATTCCTGAAGTCCGTGTCAATATAAATAAATACCTAATTCTAATGATTGAAACATATCCAAGAATTTTAATGGAGGGAAGGGATATAGGCACCGTAATAGCTAAAGATGCTGATTTAAAAATTTTTATTACTGCCGATGTCAATAAAAGAGCAGAAAGAAGATATAAGCAGTTGCATGAAGAAGGAAAAAAATGTACACTAAAGGATGTTTTGCAGTTACTTAAAGAGCGAGACTTACGGGACAGCACGCGTATAGCTGATCCTCTCGCGATTGCTTCAGATGCCTTTGTTATTGACACTAGCCATATGAACCAAGATCAAGTAATAGCCAACATTAAAAATTATATAGAGTTAAGCTAATATCCTATCAGCTTTAGTACCACCGGGATATAGCTTATTTGTTAACCTCAAAATTTACACTAAATTTTTGGTACGATTTAGACGTGTATAAATTATAGTATTTATGTTAAAAAAGAAAAGATTTATTCCTCAGTTAAGCGATATTACCCCAAATAATGAAGATTTTGCCCATCTGTTAGAAAGCGTTAATACCAGCCATGTAAAAGAAGGTATGGTAGTTAAAGGGCAGGTAGTAGAAACTAATTTGGACGTTATAATTGTTGATGTCGGTCTTAAAAATGAAGGAAGAATACCGGTAGCAGAATTTCAAACAGGAATGAAGCAGGAATTGCCAAAAGTAGGCGATATAGTTGATGTGTTTGTTGAAAAAGTCGAAGGTAGAAGAGGAACTCTGTTAAGCCGCGAAAAAGCTATTAGGGAAGAATCCTGGGTTATGCTCGAAGAGCTATTTGAAAAGCAACAAAATGTTATGGGAGTTATTTTTGGCAGAGTAAAAGGAGGGTTTACTGTTGACCTAAAAGGAGTAGTAGCTTTCTTACCCGGAAGTCAAGTGGATGTAAGGCCGATAAAAGATCCTACCTCAATTATGAATATTGAACAGCCTTTTCAAATTTTAAAGATGGATAAAAAGCTTGGTAACATTGTTGTTTCAAGAAGAGCTATACTTGAAGAGTCCAGATCAGAAGCTAGAGATGAAATGCTATCACAGATCAAAGAAGGCATGATCCTAACAGGAGTAGTAAAAAATATTACCGATTACGGTGCTTTTGTTGACCTTGGTAGTGTGGACGGTTTATTACACGTTACTGATATTTCATGGGGTAGAATTAACCACCCTTCAGAAGTGCTGAAATTTGGTCAAGAAATTAAAGTAGTAGTTATTAAATATAATGAAGATACCAAAAGAATTTCTTTAGGCATGAAACAGCTAGATACTAACCCTTGGCAGAATATTAAGGAGGAATTCCCTGTCAATAAGGTGATGAAGGGAAAAGTTACAAATATCGCTGATTATGGTGCTTTTATTGAGTTAAAAGACGGTATAGAGGGTTTAGTACATTCTTCAGAAATTGCTTGGGGTAAAACAAATCAAAATCCTAAAAAATTATTAACTATTGGTCAAGAAGTCGAGTTTATTATTTTAGATGTAGATACTGATAAACATAGGATTTCCTTAAGTATTAAAAAATGTCAGGATAATCCTCTAGTAAAATTTGCCGAGAAATATCCGGTAGGTAGTGTAATTAAAGCTCCTATTAGAAATATTACGGATTTTGGGATGTTCGTAGCTATTGATGTTAATACAGATGGAATGATTCATGAATCTGATATTAGCTGGGATGAAAACGGGTCAGAAGCTTTAAAAAGATTCAAAAAAGGTGATGAGGTTGAATGTAAAGTACTCAGTATTGATATTGATAAAGATAGAGTAGCACTCGGTATTAAACAACTGACTGAAAATTCAAACGAAGGTAACACGGCAGAAGAATTTAAGAAAAATATGGTTGTAACCTGTGTTGTAACTGAGGTAAAAGATGATGGAATCGAAGTCGATATTGATGGTAAAGCTGTCGGTACCATAAAAAAAGTTGACTTATCAGCTGAAAAATACGACCAAAAACCTGAAAGATTCGCAAAAGGTGATAGGGTGGATGCAAAAATAATATCTATATCTGCTAAAAAAATAGGTCTTTCTATTAAAGCTTTAGAAATTGAAGAACGTCAAAAAGCTATAAAAGAATATGGTTCAACAGATAGCGGCGCAAGTCTTGGAGATATCTTAGGTGCTGCCCTTGATGGAGCTACTAAATCTAAGTAAGTAAACTTAGGTTGTAAAAAGTTAGGGTAGAAAAGCGAAATCTTAGACTCAAGGAGTTCTCGCTTTTCTATACTGAAAGATTCAAATAACGGCTTATTATTGAGGATCTTTTCCTTGTGAATGAATCTTACGTACTCTAAAGCCATCTCCAACTGGCTTTTTTTATGCGTTAGTTATTAGGTAATGTACATATATTTGGGTTTAATAGAAAAGTTAGTTATTAGGTAATAGAAAAGTGCGCTTCAAAGGTTTTACACATTTATCAGGAATTTTATTGTTATTAGCTGCATTTTTTTGGCTATTTTGTGGCTTTACTTTCCATAATATAGATTATGTATATAAAATTACAAAGTAGCTTTAACATTCTTTTAGTATAGTAAGATCGTCTATTTGAAGGCTTATTTGAGCCTCAACAACAAGAACTACGCAGCAAGCTCTAAAATTTACTAAATTGTTTTTTCCTTAGAATAGTAATATTTATGCATTATTACTAGTACAAGCCAGTTAGCAGCCATTGCTGGAACTACATTATCAATAACCGTAATGTCTAGATAATTCCACAATACTACTACTGCTAACCCTGCCCCCATTCCACATAATACAGCTTGCTCGTAAGGCGTGCGATAACCAAATATAGCCATAATAAAAGGCACTGTGACAATTGGCATGTAAAAACCAATTGTGAATATAATAAGTTTAAAGACTGTTGTATCTTTTAAAGATAATAACAGAGCAATAGTCCCAATAATCAGAGAAGTTATACGAACTGCTAGTAATTCATTTTTTACTTTAATATTAAGGCTTCCTAAAAAATCATGACTAAATAAAATAGATGAAGAATTTATATAACTATCCGCAGTAGACATCGTCAAATAAAAAATAAAGATAAGTTATTCCAGAAGCTTGCTTTACTGATATCAAAAATATTACCAAGATTATATTTTGGCTGGTTACTTAGAGCATTAACAACACTATTATAACTATCTGGTAAATTATTAAAGAAATAATAAGTCATTATAGGGATAATAGTTCCAAATGTTAAGAATTGAATCATATCTGTAAAAGTTACCGATTTAATACCACCCATAGTTGAGTATAATATCACAACTACTCCTATTAAAAAAATACCCTGGAATTTAGGCATATTCAGTAAATATTCAAATACCAATCCAGCAACTTTGAATTGTATAGCTATAATTCCGCAAACACCTATAATTCCAGATATTGTAGTAGCTACTAACGTTCCTGTGCTAAAATTTCTATCTCCTATGGCATATTGGCTTATTGTCGCGATACCTTTACTTGATTTTAGACCGAAAATTATATTGAGGATTAAAAAACCAAAAAATATTATATGATCTACGGTCCATAGCATAAAATATAACAAAAATTATTTATTTTTATTTTTCTACTTATAATATTAATTCTTATGGTATTAGCAACTTATATTTGTTAAAATTATAAAGCTTGATCAAGCCAATCAAAAACCCGCTGGTTATACAATGATCGCGTGAGCATTTCACAATGACCACCACTACCCTCCTCTTCACAAAAATGAACTAGTTTTTTATTACTAACATTAAGTGCTTTATAAAGCGCAAGTGCTCCATTTGCTATAGGGTCACCTTCTGGTAAAGTAATCAAAGTAGGGCACTGAATATTTTGTGCTATATGAGAAATTCTAAAGTTTTTCATCGATTTAAAAAAATCTTCTAAGCAATTTAAATTGAGTGCCCAGAATCCTCTTTGTATTATCCGCCAATAAAGCATTTTATCTATATTTAACAGATTAGAAATTTTGGTAATTGCTGAAGTATTTAAGAGATCGCCGGTATCCCATTGCCCTGGATCTGTTATTAAAGCGGCTATTCTATGTTCATACGCAGCTGCTCTAGCAGCAAGAAACCCTCCAAAACTCCATCCGGCAAGGATTATTTTTTTCTGATCTATTTCTTTTCTAGTTAAAGTATAATTTATTACTGGGGTTACTACGTTTTCCCAATCAGCTCTTAAGTAGCTATTACCTCGAATAAGGTTACGACCTTGGCCAGGACCATCAAATAACAAGCAATTATATCCTCTTTTTAAGGCCGCATCAGCGTGTGAAAAATACATTTCTTGTATGTTTGAATCGTAACCATTCGTGTAAATAATTGTAGGACGAGCATTACCTGAATCATCAACTTTAAGAAAATATGCAGGAAGAGTTGTGGATTCAAAAGGAATTTCGATTATTTCTATAGGCGTTTTAAAAAGCAAAGCAGCTTTTTGGAATACTTCAACTTCTTTATTAAAAGCTGTAATTAACCTACTATCAACAGGGCAACCAAATAATGGAAAATAAGCTGTATGGTAATAATTTGAAGCCCGAAGATACGCCTCGCACGCACTAATTCTATGACCATTTCTGAGGCTTGCATCTCCTATATTCTCTACCCTGCTTGCAGTAGCTATCCATTCCTGATACCACTTATCAACATTACCGTCGGCTATTTTTTTTATTGTAACTAAACATTCTCCAAAATCCGCTCCTCCTGTTGCTATATAGCACATAGCCCTTTGGGTAAAAGCTTGGTAAATTGGATTGTTACTGAGTTTTAGCTCTAGCATATCAAAAATAAAATTACATCTTTAATTTATTCGGTAACCTTGAACCACATACAGTACAATGCCGGTAAGAATACTAAGGTAAGTACCGTTGCTACGGCAAGCCCTCCCATGATTGCATAAGCCATTGGCCCCCAAAATACTGTAGGAGCAATCGGGATCATTCCGAGAATTGCCGCAGCAGCAGTTAAAATTACTGGACGAAAACGATGAGTTGTAGCAGTTACCACGGCATCCCAACGAGATAGGCCATGGGCGATTTCAGTTTCTATCTGATCTATAACAATCACAGAATTACGTGCAATCATACCAACAAGAGCGATTATTCCTAAAATAGCAACAAATCCTAGAGGTTTATCAGCTATTAATAATATAGCAACTATCCCTATTAAGCCCAGAGGTACTACACTTAATACTAAAATAACACGCTGGATACTTTGTAATTGTATCATTAAAATGGTTATAACAATTGCGAGCATTAAAGGAACTACAGCTGCAACTGATGCCTGGGATTTGGCACTTTCCTCAGTTGTACCCGCTATTTTAATTTGGTATCCTGCTGGTAATTTGTTGCTAAGTTCTAAAATTTTTGGACGGAGCTTTTCTACTACCGTTGCAGGTAAAGTATTCCCAGAAGTATCAGCTTGGACAGTAATAGTAGGTATGCGATCTCTTCGCCAGATTAAAGGATATTCTTGTTCATACTCTATAGTAGCAACTTGCATTAACGGTACTTTGTTACCGCTTGGAGTAGAAATCTGAAGTGTACTTAAACTATCTAAAGAAGTTCTTTGTTCTGTTTCTGCCCGTATTAATACGTCTATTAAATAAATACTATCACGTATTTGGGTAATTTTCATTCCGGAGACTACCGCATTTAACGATCCTGCTAAATCTTCGGAACTTAAGCCAAGGAGTCTTGCTTCATCCTGATTGACTTTGATTTTTAAGACCCGAGACGGCTCAATCCAGTCAAAATTAATATCCTGAACTTGTGACTCTGCTCCAAGAATTTCGGCAACTTGATAAGCTATTTTTCTTACTTCTTCCAGATCGTTACCACTTACCCTATATTGTAAAGGCCACCCTACTGGAGGCCCCATTTCAAGTGGCATAATTCTGCTATTTATATTCGAAAAATTCTCTTTAAATTCTTTTTGTAAATAACTGCGTACCCTTTCTCGTGCTTCAATATCCTTTGTGACGATTACGGTTTGAGAATAGGAAGGATTCGGTTGTGCTCCATCTAATGGTAAGTAAAAACGGACTGCGCCCCGTCCTACGTAAGAACTCCACCGCACAATATCGGAGTTATTTTCTAGTAATTTTTCTAGTTTTGCCACAGCATTAGAAGTAGCAAAAATAGAAGAGTTCTGAGGTAATTGCATGTTTACTAGCAGTTCTGGTCGATCAGAAGACGGAAAGAACTGGTGAGATACAAATTTCATACCTATAATTGATGAAATAAATAATGCTATTGTTATAGAAATGGTTTTTTTAGGAGACCTCATTGCAGCTAATAAAACAGTACGAAAAGCTTTTAGTAATTTACTTTCTTTCTGTTGATGATGCTCTAATTTATCTGGAAGAATTATTAAACCAATTAAAGGCGTAAATACTACTGCTACAAACCACGAAGCAATCAGGGCAATAGCAATTACTGCAAATAAAGAAAATACATATTCCCCAGCAGAACTTTTAGCAAAACCGACCGGAATAAAGGCAACTACAGTAACCAAAGTACCTGTAAGCATAGGAAAAGCAGTAGAGGTATAGGCAAAGGTTGCAGCCCGTACTTTATCTAACCCCTCTTCAAGTTTCGTTACCATCATTTCAACAGTAATCATCGCATCATCTACTAATAATCCAAGAGCAATTATCAACGCTCCTAAAGAGATTCTTTGCAGGTCAATGTGGCAAAATTCCATGACTATAAAAACTATAGTCAGCACTAATGGAATAGAACAAGCAACTACTGCACCTGCACGTAAACCAAGGCTTAAGAAACTTACGAAAAGAACAATTATAAATGCTTCTTCTAGCGATTTTGTAAATTCTGCAACATTTTCTTCTACTACCATAGGCTGGTTAGCAACTAAATGGTATTCGATACCAATTGGTAGATCGGCACTAATTTTTTCCATTGCTTTTTTTACATTTTCTCCTAATGCCAGAATATCGCCCCCAGGGGTCATAGAAATAGCAAGGCCTATAGCTTGTTTTCCATTAAACTTAAATAAAGATTGGGGAGGATCAATATAATCTCTTTTAACAGTAGCAATATCTTTAAGCGGGAATAATTTACCGTTTATATTAATATTCATATTACGTAAATCCGCTTCTGATTGGAAACTACCGGATACTCTAATTAATACTGTTTCATTTTCTGTCTGTATTGTACCAGCTGGTCTTACGGCATTCGTGGATTGTAGCATCTTAATGAATTCTTGTGGCCTAATACCAAGGCCAGCGAGCCTTCTGATAGAAAATTCGATGTAAATTTTTTCTTCTTGGTTTCCTATAATATCTATTTTAGATATATCGGCTATTTGCAACAACTTAGACCTTACCTTCTCAATATAATCCATTAATTCCCGCTCAGAAAAGCCGTCTCGGGTAAAAGCATAAATAATCCCATAAGTATCACCAAATTCGTCATTAAAAAACGGTCCAACTACCCCTTGTGGTAAAGTAAATGAAATGTCTCCGATTTTTTTTCGAACCTGATACCAACTGTTTGGTACTTCAGCGGGAGGAGTAGTGCCTTTTAAATTAACGAAAATAGTAGAAGAACCCGGAGTAGTAAAACTACGTATATAGTCAACATTAGGAGTTTCCTGCAGTTTTTTTTCTATCCGCTCAGTAACTTGATTCATGGTTTCATCAATAGTTGCACCAGGCCATTTTGTTTGAACCAACATGGTTTTGATTGCAAAAACTGGATCTTCATTTCGACCAAGACGGGTATATGATAAACTACCAATTATTATTAAAATACCCATTAGGTACCATACAAGTTCGCGATGGTTAATTGTCCATAGTGAGAGATTAAAGCGCTCTTTCATTATTTAAATCCTCTATTTCTCTAGTATTTTAACCTGTTGTCCAGGATATAATGAATGCACTCCTGCAGTTACCACAAGTTCTCCGCTTTCTAGACCGTCGGAAATAATTACTGAATCTTGGTTATAACCGATTATTTTGACATCTCTTAAACTTACGGTATTATTCTCAGGATTTACTACCCATACTGCGGGGCTTGAATTGGACTTATTAAGTGACATTACAGGGAGTTCAATAGCTGACCCTTTATTTAATGTAACGCTACCGGTAACGGTTGAACCGAGTTTTAATGCTTCAGGGGGATTTTTTAGACCGACTTTAACAGTAAATGTACGACTTACCGGGTCTGCTTGGGGAGATACTTCCCGAACTATTCCAGTTGTTTTTATATTTGGATCATGACTTAAAGACACCTCAACTGAGAATTGGTCAGTAGAAGGTTTGTTTTGGAACAATTGTTCCGGGACATTAAATACTGCATCCCTTCCCTCATTAGTTGCTATACGCATCACAGCTTGACCAGCTCTTACTATTTCTCCCGCTTCTGCTTTAACAGCCGTAACTATACCTGCAGTATCTACCTTTAAATTAGTATATTCAACACGGTTCTGAGCCTGATTCAAATTAGCTTCCGCTCCTTCCACTTTTGCTTGCGCAGATTGTAATTGCGAAAGAGCATCTTCATATTTTGCATTGGTAACTACCCCTTTACTAAGTAAGATTTTTTGCCTGGCTTCATTACTGGTAGCCTGGTCTAATGCTGCCTGTGCTGCATTAAGATTTGACTTTGCTGCCGTAAGGTTATCTTTTACATCCTGTGGATCAAGACGAGCAACAATTTGTCCAGGAGTTACACCCTCTCCTATCGAAACAAGACGTTCTATTAACTTACCATCTATCCGAAAACTTAGGTCAATTTCATTTTTTGCTAGAATCTCCCCAGTTAAAGACAAGGATTGGCCGGCTATTTTATGGGCAACTTTAACCACTCGCACAGGACGTATTAGCTTTTCATCTTCTTTTTTAGAATTATCACCCGTAGATTTAATTATAATAATTGCAATTACGAAAATAAGGGCAATACTTAAGGTATATTTATTGATTAGGCGAAAGCCAGGTTGAATTATTGGCATCTCAAGTAATAAATTTTATTTATATAATAAACAAAGATATCATTGCAAAGTTGAATTTCACCCTATTTTTTTCATTAATCGTTATAATTAATAAGCATCCTAAAGAGAGATGTAGCAGAATTATTACATTTTAAGTAAGAAATTTATTGTACCTAGTTAAATGCTAACTTGGAGAATTTATAATTAAATCTTTTATGTGCAATTGAACCGTTTGTCTATTTTGCCAATTATTTTCTTTTAGGCTGCCAATTACTGATAAATTATAAGATTTTTTTGATAAAATTATCTCTGCCATTACCGTATTGACGGAATTAAAAGCAATAGCACTTATTGGTGTTGAAGAGGAAGACTCCCGGGTTGGAGCAAACAGAACTTTAATGTGATTACTACCTACAATATCAGCCTTTAACACAAACAGATTATTGAATTTAAAAACAGGTGATGGATTACCATTACCAAAAGGCTCTAGTCTATTGATTTGTTCAATTAAACTATTATTTATAGAGCTAGCAGTTAACTCCAAATCATAAAATTCTTCGAGATGAGAAATAGAGTTTTTTAATATATTTTTAAATCTGTTTTCCAGAAATTCCTGTAGTATGGATAATTTATTTTCCTCAATACTAAAGCCAGCGGCCATAGCATGTCCTCCCCCAGCTAATAACATTCCTTTTAATTTTGCCTCCATTAAAGCTGAACCAAAATCACATCCCTTAACAGATCTACATGAAGCTTTTCCTATTGATTCATTAACTGCTACCACGGCTACCGGTCTATTATAAGTTTCTTTTAATCTTCCGGCCACAATCCCTATAACCCCTGGATGCCAACCATTACCACTTACAAAAATTACTGCATTATTAGCCTGTAATTTAGCTAATTTATGAGCTTCTTCTAAAATCGTTAACTCTATTACTTTCCGATTATTATTATGTATGGTTAACTCTTCTGATATCTTTTTAGCCTTATCGGAATTGTCAGTGGAAAGAAGAGCCGCCCCTAAAGAGGAAGTACCTACCCTCCCCCCTGCATTGATTCTTGGACCAAGAATAAAACCAAGGTGATAACAATTAATAGCTTCATCTAATTCTGCGGTATCACATAAAGCAGTATATCCTATATTTGTTCTACTTCTTGCTATTTTTAAACCTTGTTTAACAAAAGCCCTATTTAATCCGGTCAGCGTCATAACGTCGCAGACTGTACCAAGGGCAACAATATCTAGCTGTTTGATTAAATCTGGATGTTTAATAGAGTTATCTTCAAAAAATCCTTGCTGCCTAAGCATTGAACAAAATGCAACCGCAAATAGAAATGAAACGCCGACAGCGGCTAGATTCTTATAATTACTTACCTCATCAATTCTGTTAGGGTTGATTACTGCTACAGCTTTAGGTAATTTATCTAAACTGATATGGTGATCAATAACTATAACGTCAAGCCCTATATCAGAGGCATAAAGTAAAGCTTCAAAAGCTACTGAACCACAATCAACGGTAATAACTACCTGGTTGCCGCTATTCTTAATTTTTTGCATCGCAGACGGAGTTGGGCCATATCCCTCTTCTATTCTATCAGGTACATAGATTTCTACTCCTACTCCCAGTTCTCGAAAAACGTTTTTTAGCAAAGCTGCAGAAGTAGCGCCGTCAACATCATAATCGGCAAATATGCAAATTTTTTCTTGGTTTTTTATTGCCTGTACTACCCTTTCTACACCTTGTTGCATATCAAGCAGATGAAAAGGATCCGGTAATAGCCTTTTTATTTTAGGGTCAAGGAAATCAAAAGCTTCTGCTGTTGAAGATACTCTCGTCGAGACCAATTTTGCCAGAAAATCTCCGATCTGTAGTTCTTTAGAAATTCTGGTAACTAAATCTTCTTGAATCGTAACTGGTTGCCAGAGCTTTCCTAAAACAGATTTTTGCATAAATTTAACAATATCTTATTCTGTAATTAGTAAGGTTAAATTTTAATGAGATAATTCAGTGATGTTACTACAATTTGTCGTTATCCTAACAAGGATTATTGTTACTGTCGAGAGAAATAAATTATTGAGAGTAAGAAAACAGACTAACAACTCGCTACGTATGGAACAAAGCCTGTGTCATCTATATTTAATTTAGCAAGAGCATTAGACCATTTAGTAGTAGTGTCATTACCAAAAATAATATCATAATCAGGTTCTGAGAGGAGCCATAGATTATTTTGGATTTCAAACTCCAGCTGCCCTGCCCCCCAGCCAGTATAACCAATTGCAAAAATACTATGTTTAGGGCCACTCCCACTTGTTATGTCTTTCAGAATTTCAATATTCGAACTAACCGCTAATTCTGAATTTTCTAATTTAAATAGGAGATTTTTATTATATTCGGCAGAGTGTAAAAAGAAACCCCTTTCAAGTTCTAGTGGTCCGCCGATATGAATTTTTAAATTTAATATATTCAGGTCAAGTTTAAATTCTGCTTTTTTAAACAAACTATTTACCGGAGGATTTTTAATTAAGCGATTTACTAAAAAACCCACAGATCCTTGCTCACTATGATGTACAACATAAATAATAGCCTGGTGAAATATATTATCTTCCATAGTATAAGGGCTTGCTATGAGAATTTTGCCAGTTAAATTAGAAAAATCTTCACCAATCATATAAATATTTGCAGATTATTTATTTAATAAACATATAGTAATTATCCTATGATATTTCAATAGTAATTTAAATGATTTGTAAACGATTAACATTAGTATTAGCATGCTTTTTCTGCCAAATAACCTGTATGGCAGGTCATAATAAGGAAACAAAATTCACCATAAGTAAAGATGCTAATGAATTAATATTAGAGCTTAAAATACCTAAAAATCACATTATTTACTGGATTCAACCAGGGCTTACTGGATTGCCTACTAAAGTTGAACTTAAAAATTCCTCTAATTTGAACAATTATACTCTAATCTGGCCAGATCCTTTACTGGCAACCTCAGTAACCGGAGAAAAAACATATTTTTATGAAGGTCATCTTAAAGTACCCTTGGTAGTTGAGGCCCGTAATCCTACAAAAAATATAGAGCTAGAATTCGATATAGAATATGTATTATGTAGTAACCAGTGTGAGCTTAAGCAAGAACGTCTTTCTACTGTGATTAGCCCAGAGGATTTAAAGGATAATTTTCGACTTATCAATATTTTTAATACTTTTTGGATTATGTCAATTGCAGCTATTGGTGGCTTTATTTTGAATTTTATGCCTTGCGTATTACCGGTGTTATCCCTAAAGATTATTAATTTTATAAGATACCCCAATTTAAATAGGAAAAAAGCTTCCTTATTTACCATATTCGGTATATTAAGTACTTTCTGGGGATTAGCTCTTATAGCGATCATTTTTAAAAACACAGGGAAGCATTTTGGGTTAGGGCTAAACTTTCAAGAGCCTACTTTTATCATTGCTTTAACTATAATTATAACATTTTTCATTAGCGTATCATTAGATCGGGTAGTATTTAAATTACCTGAATCCTTCAATAATTTTTTGTTAAATATTAAATTTCAGGGGAAACATATTGAGCATTATTTTAGTGGAGTGATTGCAACTGTTTTGTCAACACCTTGTACTGCTCCTTTTCTTGGTAGTGCTTTGTTTTTTAGTCTCCAGCAAAATAATTTATTCATATTTTTTACTTTTACTTTTATAGCCTTAGGTTTTTCTACACCGTATATATTGATGATCATCTTCCCTAAAACTTTAAAATTCCTCCCTACATCCGGTAAATGGATGAATAACTTAAAAATAATATTAGCTAGTCTATTAATAGGAACAATAATTTGGTTACTTTATATCCTAGAAGCACAAATAAATTTAAGAGGGGTAGTAATCGTATTCCTTTTATTACTCTTAATTAAATTTGTTTTAGAAAATAATATATACATTTTGAAATACACCCTGATAAAAACAAGTATTCTCTTTATATTATTGATATTCAGCTTTTTGCTCCCTAAACACAGCTCTATTGAAGATAAAGAATATCAAGCAAAAGTTAATAATTTATGGCAAAATTTTGAACCTCAGAAAATTGATTTGTTAGTTAAAAGCGGAAAAGTAGTTTTTGTAGATATTACGGCAGATTGGTGTATCACATGTAAATACAACAAATATCTTGTGTTTTCCAGACAAAAAACTATTAAAATACTTTCTGATCCTCAAATAATAGCAATGCGTGGAGACTTTACTAATTATAATCCCCAAATGCATGATTTTCTAACAAAAAGAAAAATTCCTGGCATACCTTATAATGTAATATTTAGTCCCAAATTTCCAGATGGTTTAGAGCTTCCAGTTCTTCTCTCGGTTAAAGAAATTGAAGACGGTATAAAACAGGCTAAGTAAGTTTTTTTACCTGAATTTCTGCAAACAAAAAAAATCTATCTTTTAAAAAATTTTTCTTTATACTTCAGGCACACAAGTTTTTGAAATATATTAGTTCAGACTTATGAGTAAAATGACCTTTCAAAATCAACAAATTCTTGACGAAAAAAGAAGCCAGGCTCGTTTTGGCGGTGGAGCGCAGCGTATTCTGCAACAACATCAAAAAGGGAAATTAACAGCAAGAGAACGTATAGAGGTATTATTAGATCCTGATAGTTTTCAAGAAACAGGAATGTTTGTTGAACATCGTTGTGATAATTTTGGGATGAGAGACAAAAAGTTTGCCGGAGACGGAGTTGTCACTGGGCACGGCACTATTAACGGGCGGTTAATATTTGTATATAGCCAGGATTTTACTGTCTTTGGGGGATCACTCGGCGAATATCATGCTAAAAAAATATGCAACTTAATTGATGCAGCATTAGAAGTTGGAGCCCCGGTAATTGGCATTAACGATTCCGGAGGAGCTAGAATACAGGAAGGAGTTGATTCACTTGGAGGGTATGGCGAGTTATTTCATCGGAATACTCTTGCTTCAGGTGTTATTCCGCAAATTACCTTGGTAATGGGTCCGTGTGCCGGCGGAGCAGTTTACTCCCCTGCCCTAACCGATTTTATATTTATGGTAAAAGGTTCTTCTTACATGTTTGTAACAGGTCCTGATGTTATAAAAACCGTAACAGGTGAAGAAGTAACGCAGGAAAAATTAGGTGGAGCTAGGATGCACACCACCCAATCGGGTGTTGCTGATCTTGCTTTTAAAAATGATGTTGAGCTCCTTTTAGAAACAAGGAGGTTTATAAATTTTCTGCCACTTTCAAATCGAGATGTTCTTCCTTTAAGACCAACTAGTGATCCTGCAGATAGGGTGGATATGTCGCTTAACACATTAGTACCTACTAATCCGAACAAGTCTTATGACATGAAGGAATTGATTCAAAGAATAGTAGATGAAGGGGATTTTTTCGAGTTACAACCCGATTATGCTAAAAATATTATAATCGGTTTTGGGTATATGGAAGGCAGTCCTGTCGGGTTTGTAGCAAACCAGCCTCTCCATCTAGCAGGATGCTTAGATATAAATGCCTCTAGAAAAGCTGCTCGTTTTGTTAGATTCTGCGATGCTTTTAGTATCCCTTTAGTAACATTAGTAGATGTTCCTGGTTTCCTTCCAGGAATTGAACAAGAAACAAGTGGTATAATTAAACACGGAGCAAAACTGCTTTATGCTTACGCAGAAGCTACTGTCCCTAAAATCACTGTTATTACTCGGAAAGCTTACGGCGGTGCTTATATTGTTATGAATTCAAAACATCTACGCGGGGATAATAATTATGCCTGGATTAACTCAGAAATTGCAGTAATGGGAGCAGAAGGTGCAGCAGAAGTTATTTTCAGGCAAGAATGCAAAGATCCTGAGAGAAAGAAGGAAATAATAGCTAATTATAAGGAAACTATTACTTCTCCTTTTGTGGCTGCTTCAAGAGGTTATCTTGATGATATTATAAAACCGCAAAATACTAGGTGGAGGATATGTAAATCTTTAAAATATTTACGAACTAAATCAGTAAATAAACCGTGGAAAAAACACGATAATTTACCTCTATAATATTTAGTAAAATTTTAAATAGCCTTTAAAAAAGATAAAGACTTGAAAACTAGTTTATGACAGAAAAACCATTATTTGAAAAAGTTCTTGTTGCTAATCGCGGTGAAATTGCGCTCAGGATTATGAAAACCCTGCAGAAGATGGGAATAAAATCTGTAGCAGTTTACTCAGAAGCTGATACTAATGCTCAACATGTACAATATGCAGATGAAGCTTATTACATAGGTAATTCGCCAGCAACAGAAAGTTACCTATCAATAAAAAATATTATTACGGCTATTAGAGAAAGTGGGGCTGATGCTGTTCACCCAGGATATGGCTTTTTAGCTGAAAATGCAAATTTTGCCAATGTTTTAAAAAGAGAAGGTGTTACTTTAATAGGACCAAGTGCTAAAGTAATCAAGATTATGGGCGATAAAATTGAGGCTAAGAAAATTGCCGTTGCTTCCGGTGTTAGTACGGTTCCTGGTTATATGGGTACTATTAATGACGTAGAACAAGCTATAAAAATCGCCGAACAAATAGGATTTCCTGTAATAATAAAAGCAGCTGCGGGTGGTGGCGGTCGCGGTATGCGGGTAGTAAAAAACCCGAAAGAAATGGAAAAGGCATACCAGTCAGCTAAGTTCGAGGCACAAAATAGCTTTAGTGATGCTAGGGTTTTTATCGAAAAATTAATTGTTGCTCCTCGTCATATCGAGATACAACTTTTAGCGGATCAATATGGAAATGCTGTTTGTCTTGGCGAAAGAGAATGTTCTATTCAGCGTTATCACCAAAAAGTTATAGAAGAAGCTCCTAGTTCTTTTGTTGATGAAGTAACAAGAGAGAAAATGTATGCTGAAGTAATCGCTTTAGCTAAGAAAGTGGGCTACTATTCAGCCGGTACGGTTGAATTCATGATGGATAAAGATAAAAACTATTATTTTCTTGAAATGAATACCCGTTTGCAGGTAGAACACCCGGTTACTGAATTAATTACTGGCTACGATATAGTAGAGCAGATGATTAGAATAGCTGCAGGAGAAAAACTTTCTTTTGAACAAAAAGATGTAAAAATGACTGGTTGGGCTATTGAGTCAAGAATTTGCGCCGAAGATCCATCGCGAGGCTTTTTACCCTCTAGCGGTAGGATATTAGACTATAAGCTTCCGCCTAAAAACCCCAATATTAGAATTGATAGCGGTGTTGGACCGGGAGGAGAAGTTAGTATGTTTTATGATGCCATGATAGCAAAATTATGTACTTATGGCGAAACACGGCAAGCAGCAATAGAACTGATGAGTCAGTCGCTTAGTTCATTTGTTATTCAGGGGATATCACACAATATTAGCTTTTTGGAAGCTCTAATTAATCATCCCAAATTTATATCCGGAGATATTCATACCGGATTCATTGATGAAGAATACCCGGGCGGTTTTTCAGGTGCTACTCTTACCCCTGGTATAAGTGAAGTATTTTTAGCCACGGCAATTTACATATACCTTACTGAACAAAGAAGAGCTGCTTCTATTGGAGGACAAATTACAGATCAAGCTCATAAAATAGGTACGAGGTGGATTGTATCTATTGATAAAGATCAGTATCCTATAATGATTAAACAGGTAACGGATGGTTATAATATCAGATATGGGACAAGCAGGATTACTATACGTAGTAATTGGACTTTAGGAACTAATCTTTTTACGGCAATTATTAACGGTCAAAAAGTGAATGTTAAAATAGTTGATATTCCTACAGGTTATAGACTTGCCCATTCCGGTATTACAGTAAATACGTATGTTCGCTCTCCTAGGATGTCAGAACTTGAAGCTCTTATGCCTGTGCGGGATGAAACTGAAGATTTGGTAGAATTAGTAGCACCTCTTGCTGGTCAAATAATAGCTATAAATGTTAAAGTTGGAGACGAAGTAGCAATAGGACAAGATTTAATAGTTCTTACTGCTATGAAAATGGAAAATATAATTCCTGCTGAACGTAAAGGTAAAATTGCAAAGATATTAGTAAAAGAACTAGAAAATGTTGTAAGCTGCCAGGTGTTGTTAGAGTTTGAGTAAAAGCCACTTCACCTCATGAAGTTTTACTGTGGACGTTGTAAAAGTTGTCTTCAAAAAACTTGATAGTGCTTGAAAAAAAATAACAGCTAGGC
This sequence comes from uncultured Rickettsiales bacterium, assembly GCA_903828265.1. GTDB lineage: Bacteria > Pseudomonadota > Alphaproteobacteria > Rickettsiales > Rickettsiaceae > Megaera. Next base: position 26,377 of record CAIKLL010000058.1, on the reverse strand, counting down.
TATATAACTTTTAGGGTTAATTACCCTCATTTCAATTTAGAAAATTTCTTATGAATAAGCTTATATATCATTTTGGCCCTCAAAATAATGAGGGAGATGCCAGCATGAAAGATAAGCTTGGCGGCAAAGGAGCTAACCTTGCCGAAATGTCGAATCTTGGTCTCCCGATTCCTCCAGGCTTTACGATTGCAACTAATATGTGTTCCTATTACTACACTCATGGGAATAAGCTAACTGCTGATTTTGAAGCAGAACTTTTACAAGCAATTCATAGATTAGAAAAGGAGACAGGAAAAGTTTTTGGTTCTAAAGAAAACCCTTTATTAGTTTCTGTCCGTTCTGGGGCTAAAATTTCAATGCCTGGGATGATGGATACAATTCTAAATTTGGGGATGAATGATGAAGTGGCAGAAAGCCTAGCAGAAATAACCTCTAACCCTCGATTTGCTTATGACAGTTATCGAAGATTTATCCAAATGTACGGATCCGTGGTACTGGAGATTCCTGCTTATATTTTTGAAGATACCTACGATAATCATAAAATTAACCATAACATCAACAATGATTCTAAAGTAACTACGGAGATATTAAAAGCGGTAATTCAAGATTATAAAAAAAATATTCATAGGCTCACCGGAAAAGAATTTGAAAATAATTTAACTCAGCAACTTATAAAGGCAATTGAAGCTGTTTTAAAATCATGGATGAGCCCACGAGCTGTACATTATAGAAAAATTAATAATATTAGCGAACAAGAAGTTTTAGGGACAGCCGTTAATATCCAATCAATGGTTTTTGGTAATAAAGGAAATCACTCTGCTACTGGGGTAGTATTCACCAGATCCCCTGCTGATGGCGAGAGGAAAATATTCGGCGAATTTTTAATAAATGCTCAAGGGGAAGACGTAGTAGCTGGAATTAGAACTCCACAACCAATATTGGCTAAAGAGGAAAAAGACGGTACTTCCATGCAGGAATTAATACCTAAGGCTTATGAAGAATTAATATCAATTTGTGCTAAACTTGAAAGCCACTATGGTGATATGCAAGATATTGAATTTACCATAGAAGAAGGAAAGCTTTATATTTTACAAACTAGGAAGGGTAAAAGAGCGGCAGCCGCTGCTGTTAAAATTGCCGTGGATATGGTAAATGAAGGAATTTTAACAAAAGAAACCGCCCTACTCCGTATAGAACCAGAGTCATTAAACCAGCTCCTCCATACTGGTATTGATTATTCCACTAAACCGGAAATCATTGCCCAAGGCCTAGCAGCTTCTCCAGGGGCAGCAACAGGTATAGCAGTTTTCTCTCCTTATGATGCTGAAGAACTCGCTCATCATCATAAAGTAATTCTAGTTAGGAACGATACCAGCCCGGAAGATATAAAAGGTATGCATGTGGCAAAAGGAATTATTACCGCTCGTGGTGGGATGACATCTCATGCAGCAGTAGTAGCACGGGGAATGGGTAGACCGTGTGTTTGCGGAGTAAAAGGCCTTACGGTAAACGAAAAGGAGAAGTACTTTATTACTAGTAGCGGAAAGAAAATTCATCAAGGTGAAGTCATAACGTTAGACGGGTCTACCGGTAAAATTATAGTCGGTACTGTTAACCTTATTGAACCACAATTCTCTCCTGAGTTTGAAACTATTTTAAAGTGGGCAGATTCCATAAAAAATCTACACGTAAGAGCTAACGCAGAAACAGCTGTTGACGCAAGAATGGCTATTAAATTTGGCGCGGTAGGGGTTGGACTTTGTAGAACTGAACATATGTTTTTTGATGCAGAAAAAATTCCTTTGGTTAGAGAAATGATAATTGCTCAGGATTATGAGCATAGAATGAAAGCAATTGCTAAGTTAAAACCTTTGCAAACAGCTGATTTTAAAGAATTATTTTCAATCTTAGGCAATATGCCGCTTAATATCAGATTACTTGATCCGCCATTACATGAATTCCTTCCGACATTAGATCAAGATAAAGAAAACTTGGCAAGAACCCTTGAGGTACCTAAATCAGTTATTGATCACCGTTTACATGTATTACATGAAATTAACCCGATGCTTGGGCATAGAGGTTGTAGGCTTGGTATCACCTACCCTGAAATATATAGTATGCAAGTTGAAGCTATATTAGAAGCAATGTGGCAATTATATTCTGAGGAAGGATTAAACTGTAATCTCGAATTAATGATTCCTCTGATTAGTGACTTTAAGGAATTAGAAATCATTAAAAACATAATAAATAAAACGATTAATGAAATAGAAAAAAAATACTCCCATAAATTTAGGATAAAAACTGGTACAATGATTGAGTTACCAAGAGCTGCTCTTACGGCTGATAAAATTTCACCGTTAGTTGATTATTTCAGTTTTGGGACAAATGACCTAACCCAAACTACCCTTGGAATTTCTCGGGACGATACAGGCTCGTTTTTGGGTGATTATATAGAACAGAAAATTTTTAATCATGATCCTTTTATCACTATAGATGAAGAAGGGGTAGGATTTCTGGTTCAAACTGCAATTGAAAAAGGTAAAAAAACAAATAATACTCTAAGCTTTGGTGTTTGTGGTGAGCATGCCGGTGATCCAAAATCAATTGATTTTTTCCATAAGGTTGGTATGGATTATATATCTTGTTCCCCTTTTAGAGTACCGATTGCAAGAGTTGCTGCAGCTAGAAGTAAAATAATTAATCAGTAACTATACTTCTATGAGAAAGTAAGATCTGAATTTTTAGTGAATAAATTTTTCAATTTATATAAAATGTCTAGAGCTTCTTTTGGCGATAGTTCATTAGGATCTATTTGACTACAGAAATCATATATTTCCTTATATTTATCCATTTCCTTATTTGCTAGCTCAAATAGGTTTAAGTTTTGTGATTCACCTTTAAAAGCTTCTTTGTTGGATTTTTTTGTATCTTTTTCAAACTTGATCAGCAACTGATTAGCTCGCCTGATTACCGAAGGTGGGAGTCCAGCCATTTGTGCAACATGTACGCCATAAGAACGATCTGCAAAACCTTTGATAATTTTATGTAGGAATAATATTTTGCCGTCATTATCGTTGATGGAAATAGTATAATTAATAAGAGCGGGAAATATCTCACTTAAATTTGTCAATTCGTGATAATGAGTAGCAAATAGACACCGTGCTTTAATTTTATCATGAATATACTCAAGTACTGACCATGCTATAGCCACTCCGTCATAAGTTGAAGTGCCCCTCCCTACTTCATCTAAAATCACTAGAGACTTATTTGTACTTTGTGATAATATCGCCGAGGTTTCAAGCATTTCTACCATAAAGGTAGATTGCCCTTTTGTTAAGTCATCCCCTGCTCCGACCCTACTAAATATTTTATCTACTAGACCTATTGTAGCACTAACCGCCGGTACAAAACTTCCTATATGCGCTAAAATTGCTATAATGGCATTTTGACGCAAAAAAGTGCTTTTTCCAGCCATATTCGGTCCGGTAATTAACCAAATCCTCTCATTTTCATTTAAGTGGCAGTCGTTTTTAGTAAATGATTCGTTATTAGATTTTAAAAACCTTTCAACAACAGGATGCCTACCGCCGCACACTTCAAAATTTGTTTCATTAGTTAAAATGGGGAGACAATATTCAAATTCGTCTGCTATATAAGCAAGATTTAAAAATACGTCTAACCTATTTAGGGCAGTTGCTAATAAAATCAATTTTGAGGTATTAGCAATAACCGCCCTGCATATATCGCTATAAATTTCTTTCTCGAGTCCAATTAACATTGCTTTTGCATTAAGCATTTTACTTTCAAGTTCCTGTAATTCTTCCGTAGTATAACGAATAGAATTAGCTGTTGTCTGTCTATGAATAAATTTTTTATCTGTAATTTTACCGCTATGTCTTGCTGTAATATCAATAAATAACCCCACGACATTATTATTTGAAATTTTTAGGGTATCTATCCCGGTTTCTTGCCTATATTTATCTCTTAACTTATTAATATGTACACGGCCGTTGTTAATTAAATCTTGTAACTCTTTGATTTTAGGGTGAAAAGCTGGTTTTATTATATCCCCTTCACTGATAATATTAGGAGCATCATCCCTTATGGATTCAGTAATTAAATTAGCGGTTTCTGAATTTCCCAGTAATGGAGCAACGAGTTTTTCTATGTTTTCTGGTAAGTTGAAACCATTATTTACTACAAAACCGGCTCTTATTTCTTCAGCTAATAAAATTGTATCTTTTATGCTAAGTAAATCTTTTGGCGAACCCCTTTGCATCTGAATCCGAGTAAGGGAACGTTCTACATCAGAAGTTTTAGGTAATATTTTTCTGATATTATGAGTTAATAGGATATTTTTATAAAAAAATTCAGTTACTGCTAGCCTTGCATTAATTTTTTTTATTTCAAGTAAAGGAGAACTTAAGTATTCATATAATAACCTTGCTCCCCCTTTAGTAAGAGTATGATTAATAGTATGGAACAGGCTACCTTTAACACCGCCGCTTAAAGAAGAGGTGATTTCCAGGTTACGACGTGTTCCAGAATCAATAATCATGAACTTTTGAGAATTCAATATTTTTGGGAAAGGTAATTTTGGTAAATTACTTTTTTGAGTTAAAGATATATACTCAAGAACACTACCTATTGCGCTTATCTGGTTACTATTAAGCTCACCAATTGCTTCAGTAGATGCGATATTATAGTAATCCTCTATGATTTTTTTACATTTTTTCTCGGCAAAAAAACTATCTACCTGAAAAGAAATACGAATATTCAAAGCTATTTCAATATTGGAGCTTAAAGTTTCTGACCTGAACTTGTCACTAAGTAAAACCTCAGTAGGAGTTATTCTAATTATTTCATTAGTTATTTGATCCGGCGGAATATCTATGACAAAAATTTTAGAAGTCGATAAATCAAGATAGCAAATAGCACTATTATTTTTTCCTATCACAATGCTAGCCAAGTAATTTGGCTTATTACCGTCTAATAGAGACTCTTCAATTAACGTACCTGCTGTTATAATCCTGCTTACCTCCCGTCTAACAACAGCTTTATACCCTCCTCGTTTTCTTGCTTCCTCAGGAGTTTCCATTTGCTCGCAAATAGCCACTTTGAAGCCTTCCTCAAGAAGTTTATTCAGGTAATTTTCAAGAGCATGAAAAGGAACGCCGCACATTGGTATTTCAACTTCGCCGGTTTTACCTCTTTTAGTAAGGGCCAATCCAAGTATCTTGGCCGCTACTATAGCATCTTCGTAGAATAATTCATAAAAATCCCCCATCCGAAATAATAAAAGACATTCAAGATTGGCAAATTTTATATCCAGATATTGCTGCATAACTTGCGTAGCAGCAGTGTAATTATATTTTTTTTGGAATTCCGTAATATCCATAGTACGAACTTTTTAATTTGCTAAAATTAATAAGTTAGATTTTTAACCTAGCAATAAAATCATATTTTATCATTAATAAAATGCTTATGCAAATAACCTGATAATTATTTACTTTAGAGCGTCTTGAACATTTTTGGACATTCGAAAATAAATTGTGTTATATTTCCCTTCCTGACCAGCGTAACTTTTTTCTCTTATGGACATACTGCCAAGCCCGCGAATTTCAATACGGTTTTTTTTACTTAATTCATCTTTTATATATTCAAGAACAGAATCTACAGCTATATTTGCATCTTCTTCTGATAAATAAGTAAGTTTATTTCTGAGTTTTTCTATTAAAGTTTTTTTTGTAGCCATAATTTTCTAGTATCTGGAATTTAAAGAATCGATTTAATACCTACAAACTTTCCAGAAAAGAAACCTCTAATTGCGTTATCAAATTCATCAAAAAACATATCTATAAATTTATCACGCGGATTTAATTTTACTTCCGAAATTTTTAAACCTTTTGCTATTCCCTTTTGCTCTTCCAGCCACTTTACTGCTGAATCTTCATTTCCTATTTCATCTATCAATTTATATCTTAATGCTAATCTAGCAGAATAAATTCTGCCATCTGCAATTCTTTTTACAAAATCAAGATCTAAATTACGTCTTTTAGCTACCAGTTCGGTGAAATAATCGTATACATCAAATACATTGTCCATAACGGCTTTCTCAGCTTCCGGTGTTAATTTCTCGGTAAAACTAGGGTTACCTTTTAGCTCACTAGATTTAAAATTGTTGAACTTTATTCCTATTTTTTCTGCGAGTTCTGTAATTTCTGCAATTTTCATTAAAACACCGATTGAGCCGGTAATTGTCCCGTTGTGCGCTACTATGTAATCAGCTCCAAGTGCTATCAAGTAACCGCCGGATGCAGCTACTGAGTCCATAACAGCTACTACCGGTTTATTTTTAGCGATCTTCCTAAAAGCATCGTATAACATTTCTGATCCAACGACGCTACCTCCAGGCGAGTTAATATGAATTATTACCGCTTTTACATGCTTGTCTTCAGCAAGTTTTTCAAGTTTTCTTACTCTTGCTAAATTATCGTATATAATTTCTTCCAATAAAATACTAGCAATATAATCGTTTTTTACACCGCTAGCACTTAACGATACGTCTTTACTACCAAATATCCTATTTCCAGATATAAATGCAATAACTAGAAAAAGCATTAAGGATAATATTTTCCACCTGGCAATTTGTGCCTTATTTCTCTTTCTCTCAATCAAATAATCAGGACTAATATTCATTTACCTTAAACCTCTTTTATCTCTCAAGACTCTACCCTGCTCTCTTTCCCAATCTTTATCTTTAATTGCCTGTCTCTTGTCATGCTGCTTTTTACCCTTAGATAAACCAAGCTCTATTTTTACAATATTTTTCTTATTAAAATACATAGAAAGAGCAATTAAAGTGTAGCCTTTTAATTTTATTTTACCAATAATTTTTTGTATTTCCTTTTTTTTGAGCAGTAATTTTCTCGGTCTCTTAGTTGGATGATTAAACCGTCCCGCCTGTTCGTACTCAGCAATATGACAATTATACAAAAACAACTCATTTTCATTCATCGCCGCATGGGTATCTGCAATAGTAACCTTACCGTTTCTAACTGATTTTACCTCACTACCGGTTAAAATTATGCCGGCTTCGAACCTTTCCTCAATAAAATATTCAAAGCTAGCTTTTTTATTCTGCGCAATAATTTTCTTATAATCGGACATCAAATTTTTCTAAATTCTATTAAGATTTTTTTAATTGATTCCTGAGTCGCTGCTCGAGCTATAGTTAAAGGCAATTTTACTTCTTCAGAGCACAAATTTAATAATTGAGCTGCATATTTAATACCAATAGGATTACTTTCTGCAAATACAGCTTCATAAATTGGGAATAATTCTTGTTGCAATTTTAACGCTTCTGAATAATTACCGTTCTTTAAATAATTTTGTAATTGCTGACACTCATTTGGAAATATATTAGAAATAACCGATATACACCCTTTGCCTCCATGAGAACTATAAGCTATACAATTCTCATCATTACCGCTCATCATAGTAAAGTAAGAAGGCAATTTACTAGATAACCTCAGAGGCCTCATAATATCGGCTCCCGCATCTTTAATAGCAACTATACGTTTACATTCTGCAAGTTTTAAAATGGTATTATCTTTTAAATCAACTCCTGTTCTACCGAGGTGAATATATAATATAAGAGGTAAATCAGTATTATCATGTAATAGCTTGAAATGATTTATAATACCTGCTTGTTCCGGTCTTATATAATGAGGAACGGTACACATTATGCCGTTGATTCCTGATTGATTTAGTATTTTAGCTTTATTTAAAGCGCATTCAGTTGAAACGGATGAAAGACCGGCAATAATATTTATCTTCTTGTTTGCTACTTGAGTAGAAAGCTTAATCAGGTTATAGTAATCTTCATCTTGTAAACTAGTGCCCTCTCCGGTACTTCCGCCAATAACTATTCCCTTTACTTCCGCTGATATCTGAAATTCAATCAATTTTGCCAGGGCAGTTTCATCGATTTTTCCATTTTTAAATGGTGTTATCAAGGCAGTAATTAAGCCTTTATATATATTTTTTTCCATATTTTATCTACTTACCCACTAATCTAGCAAATTCGGATTGTAACATTTTGATTTTTCTATCCGGATCAGGAAAATAATGCACTATCTTTCTTAAGTCAATAGAACCAACCCCTCCTATTTCTCTGGCAGTACCTGTTATAAATGAATACTCATATTTATCCAGATCTTCAAGTGGTATTCTAGTTTCAATTACCTCAAATTCCAGACTCTTTGCCATTTCAATAACTGCTTGTCTTGTAATACCATTTAAGAACCTATCCGCTATTGGTGTTACAAGCTTATTACCTTTACCAAAAAAAATATTTGCTACATTACATTCGGCAACATATCCTTCTTCATCAAGCACTAGAGAATCGTCATATCCATTATTTGAGGCTGTAATCTGGGATACCACGGGCATTCCATAATGCGTTGAAGATTTTGCTTGTGGCGGGAAAGCTTTAGGGCTTGGTTTACACCAGCTACTAAGGTTTAATTTCAAGTTACTTAAGAACTCAGCGCGGGAGGGAAGCATAATAATTAGCATATTTACTGTAAGCGTAGAATTATAAATTGCTATTGATTCAGCTCCTCGCCAGATTAGCGGCCTGATGTACGCATCTTTTAAAGAATTTTTTTCCAGTAATTCATAAGTAACAGCGTTTATTTCTTGAGCGCTGTATTTAATAGGTACAAGGCCCATATACTCGGCTGATTTTAATAACCTGTTAGTATGTTCTTCTAATTTAAATATTTTTCCGTTGTAAGCTCGTTCTCCTTCCCAGGCAGCTCCGGCATAATGGAGACTATGGGTAAGCACATGAACATAAGCTTTATTTAAGTGCAAAAACTCACCATTAATCCAGATAAAATCAGACGCAAATTCGGGTAATTTATTATTGAACATAAAATTCGCTGTAAATCCTATAATTTTAAGTTATTATTGTGGTAACTTTTATATTTTTTCTAAAGTTTAAAGAACATGAGAGATGATAAACCGCATATCCTAGTAGTGGATGATGATACCAGAATCATAAAACTTTTGAAGAAGTTTTTGCAACAAAATAACTTTCTAGTATCTACTGCTATTTCTTCAACAGAAGCATTTGAGTTATTGGAAAATTTTGTCTTTGATTTGATAATACTAGATGTTATGATGCCGGAAATAACTGGTCTAGAATTCGCAGAAAAAATAAAAGAAAGTAAAAAAGCTCTTCCAATAATTATGCTTACTGCCCTCTCTGAACCAGAAGATAGAGTTAAAGGTTTAGAAGCTGGAGCTAAGGATTATTTAACAAAACCTTTTGAACCTAAAGAGCTATTGCTTAGAATTAATAACTTAATAACCTCTCATAATCTTTATAAAAAAGAACAGCAAATTGCTAGAATCGGAAATTACTTATACGATTTATCAACAAAAAATTTAACTAGCAATGATCAAATTGTTGCATTGAGCTCGACTGAGCAAAAACTTCTTGATCTCTTAATAGCTTCTAGAAATGAAGTAATAAGTAGAGATGACCTTTCTGTTAAAATGGGTGGTTTAAACCCAAGATCCATAGACGTACAAATAGTAAGACTTAGAAATAAACTAGAACCAGATCCTAAAATCCCTAAATATCTAAAAACAATCCGAAATTTAGGTTATGCGCTATATATCTAAATTTAGTTTATTTCGTCTTATAAAAAAGAAGCTTATACCAAAAAGTTTATTATCAAGATTTATTCTTATTATAATAATTCCAAGCGTAATCGGTCAGTCTATTGCTTTACATTTGTTTTATGAGAGACACTGGTATAATGTATCTTACCATACTAGTTCATTAATAGTTTCTGAAATAGAATCCCTATTACAACAACAGGCTATTCATCAAAATAAGAATCAAAACAAAATTTATCTGAATCTCTCATACATTTTAGTGCCCAATGAAAGAATAGAAAAGAACAAAAAAATTAACTCTGAAGAATTAGAAATTTTTCAAAAAAATTTAAGCGAAAAAGTTAAGTACAAGAATGAGGTCTTTCTAGATGAAGATGGTAAAATAAAAGTGATGATAGAAATACCAAAACATCTTTTAATCATTACGTTACCCGCTAAAACTTTACTTAATCCTACTACTTATATCTTTGCACTTTGGATAATATTTTTAACTATAGTTCTTCTTTCTGTTTCACTAATCTTTTCTAAAAATCAAATTAAATCAATTTTAGAATTGACGAATGCAGCTGAAAAATATGGTCGAGGTGAAAAAATGCCAGATTATAAACCGTCAGGGGCACGAGAAATAAGAAAAGCAGGCATTGCTTTCTTAAAAATGAAAGATAGGATAGAACGTCAAACTGCTAAAAGAACTCAAATGCTAGCTATGATTTCACATGATTTAAAAACTCCTCTAACGCGCATGAAATTGCAAGTGGAATTAATGAATGATTGCGAAGAAAAAGAAGAATTAACTCACGATATCAATAGTATGCAATATATGATTTCCTCTTATCTCGATTTCGCAAGAGGGGAAGGTGGAGAAAGTTTTAGTAAAGTTGAGTTAAATAAATGGATATCAGATTATATAAAATTACATTGGCACAAAAATAATATCCAGTTAGAGCAACAAAAAACAAATATATTAACTCAAATCAAAATTTATTCTTTTGCCCGGGCTTTAAACAATATAATTAGTAATGCAACAAAATACTCAACAAAAATAAAAATTTCTGTATATTCACAAGATGATAACGCATTTATAACTGTAGAAGATAACGGCAAAGGAATCGATAATATCGAAAGAAATCGTGTATTTAAGCCTTTTTATCGAGGAAATAAGGCTAGAACCCTTGAAGATTCAACAAGTGTAGGGCTCGGGCTTGCGATTACAAAAGAAATAATAATTGGACATTATGGGACAATAAGTTTAGCGGAAAGTAAAACTTTAAAGGGACTGCTAGTAAAAATCAAACTTCCTAAATTAGCTGATTAATTACAACTAGATTAAAATCACGAATGAATAATAATTTAATCAATAAGACTTTTAATATACATCACAATATTAAACACCTAGCAATTATAATGGATGGTAATGCCCGTTGGGCAGCTTCCGGGAATTTATCTAAAGCAGAAGGACATAAAAAAGGAGCAGAAGTTGCAAAAGAGCTAATCCTGCAGAGTTTAGAGCTTAATATTCCTTATATTACTTTATATACTTTTTCCTCCGAAAATTGGCAAAGGCCTAAAGACGAGGTATCATTATTAATGAAATTGCTAAATTATTATGTTGAAAATGAAATAAAAACTCTTCATAAGCACCAGATCAGACTTAAAATAGTTGGTAATTTAGATAAAATAAATAGTGAATTAAAAAATAAAATACTCCACGCTGCCGAACTGACTAAACATAATGATAAAATGACGGTTTGCTTGGCTTTTAGTTATGGGAGTAGAGAGGAAATAGCTCAAGCTTGCCAAAAAATTGTTAATTCTGGTATAAAACAGATATCCGAAGAAATCGTTAGTCAATTCTTATATGACAAAGAAATGCCCGATGTTGATTTATATATAAGAACTGGTGGTTTCTTTAGGATGAGCAATTTTCTGTTATGGCAAGCTGCTTATGCTGAATTATATTTTATTGACAAATTCTGGCCAGATTTCTCTATTGATGATTTAAAACTAGCAATTGAAGATTATTCCAAAAGGACAAGAAATTTTGGAGGGAGATAAATGAAACCAGGTTTAGTACAAAGTCTTTCAAATTTACAGGTTAGAATTATCTCTGCCTTCTTTATAGGTTTGCTCTTTATAACAGCAATCTTTTTTATTAGACCGTTATTTTTTATATTAGTTACTACAATTGCAGCAATAATGCTTGCAGAATGGTACGATATGACGCATTTAAAGAAAAATTATTTGTATTCCGGACTTATAATAATCTCCATACCTATAGCTTCTTTGTTTTATATTTCGGAGATTGATTATAATGGATGGTTACTAGCAACTTTTTTTATAATTATTTGGTCCGTAGATTCCTTCGCTATGTTTATAGGAAAATGGCTACAAGGTCCGAAACTTGCTCCTATTTTAAGTCCTAAAAAAACTATATCAGGGCTTCTAGGAGGAATTACTGCTGGTGTTTTGTTCCCCTTATTGCTAAAGTTAATACCTAGTTATAAACTTCCTTACTACGGTCAAATTTCCAATTTCCTCCTCATAGGACAATTTATAATTTTAGCTGGAGTTGCTCAAGCAAGTGATCTATTTATTTCCTATTTCAAAAGAAAATTTAAAATTAAAGATAGCGGTAATATAATACCGGGACATGGTGGTATGCTTGACCGGTTTGACAGTATAATACTTACCGCCCCTATTGTGGCATTTTATTTACATAGCCAAATAGAGTAATCTAATATATAATGTCCGTGGAATAAATTAATTTAATGATAAAAAAAAGTCAGCTTAAAACTATACAACTTACAAGAAAGACAGTTTTTAATATAATTATATTACTATTATTGTTATATTTTGTTTTTCATTCTATTTATGGTAACAGAGGGGTAGTAGCATATTTTAAACTTCAAGCAGAGTTGGAAAGTATGCATAACAAATTACAGTTGTTAAGAGCTGAAAGATTAGAAGTAGAAAACCGAGCTAAATTACTAAGGCCGGAATCTTTAGATATAGATATGCTTGATGAAAAAGCAAGAAATATATTAGGTATTATTGCTCATAATGAACAAGTTTTTAAAAGAGAAGTAATAAATAACAAGAAAAGTGATTAACTTTTTACTGAGGAGGATATTATAAGAGTTACAGTTTTTTATAACGATTTACCATCTAATTTCCAGTTGCCTGGTGATATTGCGATAGATACAGAAACTATGGGTCTAGATTTAAATAGAGATCGTTTATGTCTCCTTCAAATTAGTAATGGTGACGGGGAAGCCTATTTAGTTCAATTCTCTAAAGATAATTATGATGCTCCAAATCTAAAAAATTTATTATTAGATAAAAATCGAGAAAAAATTTTTCATTTTGCACGGTTTGACTTAGCAGTGATAAAAAAATACCTTGAGATTGAATTATCAAACGTTTTTTGTACTAAAATTGCTTCTATACTAGTTAGAACTTATACAGAACATCATGGCTTAAAAGATTTATGTAAAGAATTACTTGGGATTAACATTTCCAAACAGCAACAATCTTCTTATTGGGGTACTTTACAGCTTAGTGAAGAACAAAAAGAGTATGGTGCCAAAGATGTTATATATTTACATTCGCTTAAGGAAATATTAACTTCCATGCTAATTGCCGAAAATAGAAATGATATTGCTTACAAATTATTTGACTTCCTACCTACTAGAGCAAATTTAGATTTAATGGGCTGGAACGAAATTGATATATTTTCACACAGTATAACAAAATGAATTTTTACAAAACCGCCGAGAGAGTAATCAGTGAAGAAGCAACTGCCTTAAATATCCTAAAATCACAAATTCCTACTGATTTTTCTAAAGTAATTGAAGCAATTTTAAGTTTAAAAGGAAGATTAATTATACTGGGTATAGGTAAAAGCGGTTATATTGCTAGAAAAATAGCCGCTTCACTTGCATCGACAGGTACTCCGGCATTTTATATCCACCCTGCAGAAGCAAGCCATGGCGACCTTGGTATGATAACAAAAGCCGATATGGTATTTATGCTTTCTAACTCTGGAGAAAGTAGAGAATTATTTGATACCATTAATTACTGTAAGCGGTTTGCTATTAAGATTATTGCAGCTACCATGAATCCGGACTCCACCCTTGCAAAAAATAGTGATTTTCTACTTACCATTCCAACAATTAAGGAAGCATCACTGCTATCTGCTCCAACTACTTCTGCTCTTATGATGCTAGCTTTAGGTGATGCTATTATTGTTTCTCTCCACGAAGCAAAAGGTTTTTCTAAAGATGATTTTCTTACCTTTCATCCCGGTGGAAAAATTGGAGTTAATTTAATTAAAATCAAGGATTTAATGCTTACGGGTACTGCTATTCCTTTTATTAACCCTGATTATTCTATTACTAGGGTAGCAGGAATCATAACAGAAAAAAAACTAGGATGTGCTATAGTAGTAGATAATAACCAGACCTTAATAGGGATTATTACGGACGGCGATTTAAGAAGAAATATAGATAAAGATCTTAAAACCTTAAAAGCTGAAGATCTTATGACTACATCTCTAATCTTTGTAAGATCAGATATTTTAGCTAGTGAAGCTTTATCTGTAATGAATAACAAATCGATTACTATTTTACCGGTTAATGATTATGATGATAAGGTGATAGGGATTATTCATATTCATGATATTTTAAAAGCCGGAGTTGCTTAAATATGAAAAACATTCATTATATTGTTAGAAGAACTAACTTTATAAAACACCTATTTTTACTACTAGGAATCTCTGTACTATTTCTAATATTTTGGGTTATCCATGAGAAAAAAAGAGAAGCTATTGAAGGAAAATTTGAAGTAAATGAGAATAGTAATGTTCCTAAAGAATTCAATTTTAATATTAATAATTCTATTTTCGAAGGCTTAAATAAAAATAACTTACCTTATACAATTGCAGCTGGAACCGTCACAAAACAAAGCGATAATATTTATAACCTTAACTCTATTGATGCAACGCATAAGCTATCAGAAGATAATTTACATATTGTTGCAGACAATGGATTACTCGACGAAAACACAAATTTACTTATATTATCTGACAATGTTAAGGTTATATTTAATAATTTTAAGTTAACCGGTCATAAAGTAAATTTTGATTTAAACTCAAATTTAGCCTCAACCAAAGAACCTGTTGAGGTTACCTATCAACATTCAACAATTAAAGCTTTAAATTTTTATAGCGAGGATTCAAACAATATAGTAAACTTTGAAGGCGAAGTCGTATCCACATTTAATGTAAATGATTTTTAATTATCTTACCCCTACCGTACTTAGAATATTGTATAAAATTCTGATTCTGATAACATTTATTATTAATCCTTATTTGTGTACTCTCGCAAATGAAGACTCTGAAGAAATAATTCATTCTGATATAACAGTACTTTCAGATTTTTTGAATATAGATAATAATAACCTTATCGCTCATTTTAAAGGTAAAGTGACTGTAATATTTGACGACCTAATACTTAAAACTGACTATTTAAAAGTATATTATAAAAATAACGACAATAAAAAAAAGTCAATCACTAAAATTGAAATTCCAGGTAATTTAAAAGCGATAAAAAAACTTAATAACGAAGTAGTAATTGCAAATAGTGGTGAATATATTGTAGATTTGCAAAAATTAACTCTTAAGGGGAATGTAAACCTACAAAAAGATAAATATATACTAGTTACCGATAAAATGGTATATTTTACCCAATTTCAATTGATAACTAAGCAGAACAATGAAAGATAAATTAATAGCTCAAAACATTTCGAAATCATATAATAAAAGACCGGTTTTACGTGATGTATCTATTGATTTAAAACAGGGAGAAGCTGTAGGATTACTAGGACCTAATGGTGCGGGTAAAACCACTTTATTTAGTATAATAATAGGTATAACAAAAACAGATTCTGGTCGCCTAGGTTTAGGAAATCATGATATTACTAATTTACCTACATACCTAAGATCGAGGCTTGGGATTAGTTATTTACCTCAAGAATCTTCTATTTTTAGAGGACTGACAGTAAAAGATAATATAAAAGCAATTCTAGAAATTAAAAATTCTAACAAAGAAGAAATAGAAGAAAAAGCCTCTAAATTGCTTGAAGAGTTTTCTATAAGTCACTTACAAAATAAAATAGCAACTACCTTATCAGGCGGGGAACGCAGACGCCTTGAAATAGCACGAAGCCTTGCTACGGATCCTGCTTTTATATTACTTGATGAACCTCTTGCGGGAATAGACCCAATCGCTGTTAATGATATAAAAAATCTGATATCCCACCTAAAAGAACGTAATATTGGTATCCTTATTACCGATCATAATGTCCGTGAGGCATTGGATATAGTAGACCGTGCATACATCATATATGATGGTAAAATCCTCATGGATGGTATACCCAGTGAAGTTATTGATAACACAAAAGTAAGGGAAGTATATCTTGGAGAAACTTTTATTAAAGGTTACAGCTCGGTATAGTTATCCTATTTAAATAAGATATTTTTTAATTATGCTAATGAGCATTCTATAAACACTTCCCTATCTTTTAATCCAATACCATGTATAACGTATCTATTTAAAAAATATGAAGTAAGTGCGAATGCCTGATGTTTTTCTTGTAAAGTAGGTTCAGTATTATTTAGCAAAAACTGTGGTAAAATTAAAAGTTTACTTGCATATTCGTACCCTGCTTTCTTACAAACTGCATGACCTGATTTTGGAGAAACATACTGCAAATCCTGGTTTTGTCCTGTTACTACACAACTGCTAAGGGCTAGTCTATAACCAGCCTCTGCTAACAGCTCAATTTCTAATTTTATGTAGTCGTTAAATGAAAATTCTTTTTTGTTTTTTAGAGATTCAAGGTAATACAAAAATTTAGGAAAAAAATTATTATGCGGTTCCCTTTCACAAAAAGCTTTTTTTATTAGGCTAACTATTGAGTTAAATGCGTATAACTTCATTTTATTTTGGATTATAAAACTGCTATATGATTTAATTAATTCACATTTTACAGATCCTAAATGTTCATGAAGCCTCCCATGCCAAAAAAAATCCACTACGTTAGATTCTATAAGGCTATTAGTAGTCTTGGGACTGCAACGTTTTATTACCCCTGAATATAATCCATGATTCTCAGTAAATAAAGTTATTACGCAACTATTTTCTTTAAAAGAATTTTTTGCAATAATTATACCCTGATCACGAAAATTCATGTATTATATATATTGTTTAAACTGTCAGAAGTGTATTAAATTACATTAGTTAATACAATAAAATTTTTCTTTTGACTCTGTAAAGTATTTTTCTATTTATAGTTTACATCGTTATGCCAAAAATTATAAAATTTAAAGGGCTAAACCCTAAAATTGATAAAAATGCGTTTATTGCTCATGGATCAATAATTGCCGGAGATGTAACAGTTGCCGAATATTCCGGTATCTGGTTTAATTGTGTACTCCGAGGCGATGTTAACCCTATTACAGTAGGTTCTCGTACTAACATACAAGACGGGACAATAATTCATACTTCCAGATTTGAAGGTCCCACTTCAATTGGAGATAATGTTACCATTGGGCATCTTGCACTCATTCATGCGTGTACAATTAGAAATAATGCTTTTATCGGTATGCAATCAACTATTATGGATAAAGCAATCATTGAAGAATATGCTTTTATAGCTGCAGGTAGCCTAGTAACCCCAGGAAAAATAGTTAAATCAAGGGAGTTATGGGCCGGTAGTCCTGCAAAATTTATTAGAAGAATTACTGAGGAGGAAGTTAGATTTATGCAGGATAATATTGAGAATTACATAGATCTTGCTAAAGAGTATAAATGATAAAAATTATAACTTTCCTTTTTATAAATATGCTTGCTATCAATTATACTTTAGGTACAACTGGATATGAATATAGCTTTATCGAAAAACCTAACCAGAAAATCCATATAGTTAAAATTGATTTAAAACAGTATTATATTTCTTTAGTTAGTGCTCATAATTCGGTATTCGGTAGAGAAAAAATAGGAGATATAGCAGAACGTGAAAATGCAGAAATTGCCATAAATGCAGGTTTTTTCCAAATTGGTAGTAATGAAGATGGTTACCCTACCGGAACTCTCATAATTAATGGCCAAATATTCGGTTTGCGCTCAACAAAACATGCAGTATTTACAATAAAAAACAATAAACCGGCAGTGGAGGTATGGCATCCTAAGGTAGAAATAAAGTTAGGTAAGGCTAAATTTATTCCTGCTGCTTATAATAAATTTACTAATAATTCTTCGATAATTTTATATTCTAATAAATGGGGAACTGCTACCCTAAGTCCTTTTAAAAATCGAAATGAAATAATTATTTCGAAACAAAAAAAAGTAATTGATATAGCTCCTCATGGGAATAATTTAATTCCTTCAAACGGGTACGTATTATCACTACCAAAAAAATATGACATTTCACTTGTAAAAATCGGTGATTCTGTTGAATTTAAGGAGGAAAACAATTACCCTTTATTTGATAAATCCACTTCAGCAATTATGGGAATTCCATTTTTAATTATGGAGGGAATAGTTAATGAAAAACTATCTGATTCAGCAAAACATGCCCGAACAGCTATTGGTATTACTGAAAACGGAAACATAATAATTGCTGTTGTAGAGTGTATATATACAAAAACTCCAGGCTCTTTAACATTGAAAGAAATTCAAGACATTTTACTAAAGAAAAAGCTTTCCTTTAATGAATTAAAAATAGATGAGGCAAAAAACATACTTCTTAAAGAGTTATCGCATAATAACAACGCAGAAGGAATTACTTTAAAGGAATTAGCTAACTTTATGTTAGAGCAAGGGTGTACCTCAGCAATTAACCTTGACGGAGGCGGATCATCAAGCTTATACATAAACGGTAAATATATTAACAATCAGGTAGGAGACCAAGATGAAGCAAGCGGGGTAGCAGTAGTTAGACCGGTATCTGATGCAATTATTTTTAAGAAAAAGTAATAATTTATGCTAATATGGCCTAGAAAACTTTTTGTAAAAATTGAAATAAGCTATTACTATAACTTAAAATTGAACAGACTTAATAATTAGTTAAATATGGATATAACTGCAGTAGAAATCTGGCTATTAATTGGAGTAATTTTTATCATAATTGAATTTAGCAAGATCCCAGGAATTGGCTTCTTATTTTTAGGTTTAGGAGCATTAACTACTTCTGCTTTAATTTCCTCTTATTCAGAAATAACTGATTACCAAATAGCCACATTTGGTCTTGTATCCTTTGCCTGGTTCCTGGTACTGTGGTGGCCATTGAAGAAATTCGTTTATGGTAAAAAGAAAGAAAACGGTGTCAATCAGGGTTATTTCGATTTAGTAGGAAACCAAGTAACAGTTTTTAATCAAAGTATAGAGCCGGGAAAAATAGGCCAAGTATCCTGGTCCGGTACCATTATGAATGCTAAACTTGCAGACTCAGAAAAAGAACAAGGAAAACCGGGTGATGTATTGTACGTATTAGAAGTTAAGGGCAACATTTTGATATGCTCTCATAAAAAACCTTAGAAAATTTTTACCTAGTAAACACTAATTCGGTTTCAGTAGAGAGATTGAGGTTAAACCCATATCCATCTTCTCTGAACTGTTTAATACCATCAATGTTTTCAACACGTTGTTTTATTATATAGGATGCCATAAGGCCACGTGCTTTTTTAGCAAAAATAGGTATCACTTTATATTCCCTGTTTTTTCTTTCTTTAAAAACCGGAGTAACCAAACGAGCATTAAATAATTTGGGATTTAATACCTTAAAATATTCTGTCGACGCTAAATTCACCAGTAAATTGTTCCCCCCGCTTTTTAACAGGTCGTTTAGTTTAACTGTAATCTTATTTCCCCAATACTCATATAAATTTTTGTAATTCTGATTAATCAACTTTATTCCCATTTCTAATCGATAAGGCTGTATAAGGTCTAGTGGTCTTAGCAAACCATAAAGCCCGGAAATAATTCTTAAATGGGATTGAGCGTACTTGATGTCCTCTTGAGTAAAGGCTTCTGCATCTAATCCTTCATATACATCACCTTTAAAAGCATATATAGCTTGGCGACTATTCTCTAAAGTAAACGGAATACTGAAATCATGATAGCGTCGGTAATTTAAAACAGCTAGTTTTTCACTTAAATCCATTAATTCAGCTATCTCAGATACCGTTAGTTTACATAAAACTTTGAGCAGTTCTATTGAGTTTTCAACAAAATCCGGAATGGTATACTCGCCTTTACTTTTTCCAGAAAAATCTAATGTTTTAGAAGGAGAAATTACTACTATCATTTTATATAGTTAGTTCATTTAAATATGATCAATATAAAAAAAGCCTAGAATTCATACAATAAAAATTATAGCCCCTTTAATATAAATTTATTACCAGCTATTATTGGGCAGTCCACCCTCCGTCAATTGATAAAGCTGAACCTGTAATAGAAGAAGCGCTTTCAGAAGATAAAAAATACACAAAATCAGCTATTTCTTCAATCTCTACAAATTTTTTTGTTGCTTGTACCCCTAATATAACATTTTTAATTACGTCTTCTTCTGACATGCTTCTAGCTTTTGCTGTATCAGCGATTTGATTTACTACAAGTGGAGTTTTGACATACCCAGGACAAATAGAATTAACAGTTATACCGTCTTGTGCTACTTCTAAAGCAACAGATTTTGTTAGCCCCATTAGCCCGTGTTTAGCTGCCACATAGGCCGATTTAAACGGTGAGGCTACCAATGCATGGGCTGAAGCAATGTTAATCACCCTTCCCCATTTTTGCTGTTTCATTATAGGAATAACGTTCTTCATTGTATAAAAAGCAGCAATTAAATCTACACGAATTATCGTTTCCCATTTTTCTGGTGGAAAATTTTCGATCGGTGATACAAATTGAATACCTGCATTATTAACTAGTATATCTACTCTTTGGTATTTCTGAATTATATTCTTAAACATTCTATCAATTTCTGCTGGTTTTGAAAGATCAGCCCCGTCAAATAATACCTCTGCTGCGCCAAGAATTTTTAGCTTACTAGAAAGTTCCTTAACTTCCGTATCAGAAGCAAGCCCATTAATAACTAATTTAGCACCATTTTTAGCAAATTTTGAAACTATCCCAAGGCCAATCCCGCTTGTAGACCCAGTTACTACAATTATTTTATCTTTCATATTTTAAACCTGATTTATATTTGATAAATAAACCTTCTTAAGTTATCATCCTTTGATGATATAACCATCCTTACAAAGTTAATATGAAATCATATAAAACTGAAAAAACAAAATCTTTATCTGTGACTTGTATGGGCCACGAAGCACCTTATGATCATCCAAAAGTATATCTTGCAATAAATCCGGAAACTAATGATGTTAATTGTCCTTACTGCAGTAAAAAATTTATTCTTGAATAAAATTTTCTATAAATACTTTCTATAAATACTATCTACATTATCCGAGAAGTATCTGGTCTCAATGATTTCGTCGCTCCTTTTACAATATCTAACAAATTTGCATGCCCTGCGCCTAGTGTTTTTTTAGCAAAATTTTTCACCTGCGGATCTTGCACTTGCGTAGCAATTTTCTCTATATTACCTTGAATACGGTCTTTAATCCCTTTTTTAAGGATGTCAGTCACCACAGCTGTTATAATTTCGGTATCTTTAGGGTCTGATAAATGTGCTTTTATAGTTTTATTAACCTGGTTTAAGCATTCTAACATTAAGCTGGTACCATTTTGCTGAATTTTTATTTTATCAAAAATACTAATAGCCGGGTCTAAATTTTGTTTCAGTACATCTTTCGCTATAGCTGCATGCTGTTCTATGTGCTCTTTTATTTTTGAAGTAAGCCCTTCAGGGGCTTCTATTTTTTGGAGAGCAGATACTACTGAATTTTTGATAAACTCAAAAGTTGAGTCAATTTCTTTTTCATTTTGAGGAAAAATTTTCTCAGCATAACTACTTACTTCTTGCATAAAACCCTTTATACTTGCCTCAGTAGTAACGCCTTCTAGCACTGTACTCAACATATCAGAATTAAAACCAAATTTACCGAGTACTACTGCAGAAATTCCTGTTTTTATGGCTAATTCTGAGATTTTACCAATAACTTCTAAGCTACTGTCTTTATTTAATTTTTCTGTTATATCTGTAAGTTTATCTATTGTTACTTGCAGATTTTCATCTTTAAAAAAGGAAGCAATGGTTGTGAGTAACCCTGTGCTGTTTAAAATGAACCCTAACGCAGGAGAATAAGCGGTAACAACTAATAACAAAGCAGGTACAGCCAAGCTCATTATTTCATCGGATTTTATCGGTAATATTTCATCGAGCTTTGATTTAAAATTTTGTATACTAGTTAGAACTTTAACTAAAGTTTCTAATAGTATAATGCTAAATATTTTTTTTTGTACCGGTTCAGAAAGATAATGCTGCAGATTTAAGGATATTTCTTCTAGTGGTTCTAAAATTGTTTGCTTAAACAACATTTTTGCCTGCTCCTTTTCTTGAAAGGTTAAATCTGATTGATTTAATTCATCTTCTAGAATTCCGGTTTTATACTGTAAAGCATCAATCAAAGAAATAGTAAATTTGCTTATTTGTTCCTGAGCTTGATTTTCTAATAACTCTAACTTCTTTCGTAAATCTAAGGGTAAAAGAGAAAAATCCAACCGACCTTGGACCGTATTATATTTCATTTTAACTACCGATAATTAAAAAATATTTTGGCTTAAACGTAAAATTTAATCTAAAAACCCATCTAATGCTCAAGTTATTATTGATAAAAATATAATTTTTGATAATCTAAGTGCCAGCATTAACACAGTATTTTCAAACTTTATACCTAAATATATATCATTGAATATACTATTATGACTGCTTACCTTACAATTAACTTTAATTATTGGTAATATTAAATTCATGCATAGATTAGTCTTATTTACATTAATTGCGCTTAATTCTTCTACTAGTTTAGCAGTGGAGCTAAGCGAAGCTCTTAAAAGCAGCTATAATAATAACGAGCAGCTAAAAATTATTAGATCGGAATTTTTAAATGAAATAGAACAGTTCCCTCGAGCTCTTGCCGGGTTTATGCCAAGAGTTTCTGCCGGATTTGATGCCACGGATTCAAAAGTTACAAGAAAAAGTAACGTTCCTACTGGATTTTTTGGGGATACAACATCTGTAGATAATTCACGATATTCAAAAACTCTAACCCTAGACCAACCGATATTTAACGGAGGATCTAGCGTTGCGGAATTAAAGGCGGCGCAGTCAGCATTTAGAGCCTCTAAAGGTAATTATTACGCTAAGGAACAGAACATATTTTTAGATGAAATTACTAATTATCTAACTTGCGTTGAAACAATGGAAAAATATAATATTTCAAAAATAAGTGTTAGATCTAACAGAACCCAGCTAGAAGCTGTAAAAGAAAAATTTAAACTTGGTGAGTCCACTGAAACTGAAGTTGCAAGCGCTGAATCTGGCCTTGCTAGTGCTCAAGCTAATCAATCTATTACTTATGCAAATTTTGAAGCAGCGAAAGCGGAGTTTTCAAGATTTTTTGCTTTAGAAGCAATTGGAATTAAAATGCCGGAATTAGCCGCTAACTTACCAAATAGCTTAGAGGAATTAGTGGAAATAGCAATCGCTGCTAATCCAAGCATAATAGCATCCGCGCACTCTACTAAAGCTTCCAAAGCCGGAGAATATGTGGCCAAGGGAGCTTTGTTACCTCAAGTTTCATTTAGAATACAAAGCGGTAATACAAGCTATAGCCCTGAAAATGCAGACAGACAAAATATTAACAATAATAGTGTTACTTCTACTTTATCCGTAAATGTCCCTATTCTTTCTAAAGGAGGTGTTGAGTATTCTGACGTTAGAAGGGCAAAATATCAAACCAGGAAAGCTGTTCTGCAATTAGATGCTCAGATCAAACAAATTAAGTCACAATGTAAAGCAGCTTGGGAAAGGTTTAACGCAGCGAAAGCCAGAATTGAGGCTACATCTCAAGGAGTTAAATCTGCAGAAATAGCTTATGAAGGAATGGTTCAAGAAGAAATGCTCGGATCTAAAACTATAATCGATGTTATAACGTCTGAAGAAAAGCTAAGCAAAGCCCGTGAAGTTAGAGTTGAAGCACAAAAGGAGCTAATATTAGCTAGTTATAATATAAAATCCTTAATGGGAGAATTAACTGCTGAAAAAATGAAACTACCTGTTGAATACTTTAATCCAGATCAAGAATTCAAAAAACTAAAATTAAGAATTGTAGGATTTTAAGACTCATGGATTCTAAAGAGAAAAAAAGTGAGGTAAAGGAAGAAAAACTTGAAGATATAATACGCTCTATCAGGGGTATAATTGATGATCATAATAATCATGCTCTTAAAAACTTAAAAGGGGACAAAGAAAACCCTAATTTAGATGAATCAATACTAGAGCTAACATCAGAATTTAAAGAAGATGAGCAAAGTAAAGTATATACAGATGGGTTCATATCTAAAGAGACCTCTGACAAATTTTCAGAAGCAATAAAAGGTTTTGCTGAGAAAATTGATGATCCGATATTAAAAAAACAAAATACAGACGCTGATTTAATTATCACTAATTTAATAAAGCCTATGTTAAAAGAATGGTTAGATAATAATTTACCAAGGTTAGTAGAAAAAGTAATAGCCGAGGAATTAAAAAAATTGATGCCAAAAAAATAGCTATATAAATAGAAAATATTTATTAGCTATTTCTATATTAATGGTTTTTTACTAGGAATAAGAAATGAAAAAGAAAATTTTAACTTTTTTCTATATTTTGGTTCTACATTCTAATGCTCATTCGGCATCAGAACCACAATTGCCTCCTCCACTTCCATTATCCCAAGAAATTGCAAATCCTGAAAAAAAAGAAGTTTCTTTTTGGGATAAAACTTTAAACTTTTTCGGTTTAGGAAATAAAAAGCAGGAAAATGGAAAGGTTTTACCTGCCCTTCCCTTAGAGAACCAAAATTCTAAGGATTTAAGTGACAAGAGCAACAATACCGCCGATATTAATTCAGATTCACCGATGAAAAGCCTTCCGGCAAGTTCTAATGAGGCTTCTAACCCTTCCCTTACTCTTTCGGGCCCCGCAATTAGTAATGAAAATTCTGATAAAAATTCGTTACAGAAAATTCCTGATATCTCTGAACTTAAGCTTCCTGACGGAGTTAAGCCGGATGAAGAATTACCAAATAAACCTGATATAACCACCAGCAATAACAATAATAGCACTGCTAATAATCAAGCACTTAGTGGAGAAGAAATTAAGAAAGAAACAAAAACAGATATCTCTGGACTTAAACTTCCTGACGGAGTTAAGCCGGATGAAGAATTACCAAATAAACCTGATATAACCACCAGCAATAACAATAATAGCACCGCTAATAATCAAGCACTTAGTGAAGAAGAAATTAAGAAAGAAACAAAAACAGATATCTCTGAACTTAAACTTCCTGATGGAATTAAACCAGATGAAGAATTACCAAATAAATCTGACGTTAAGGCTAAAGATAATACTTCTTTTACCCCTTCGAAATCCACTGAGAAAAAATCCCAAAATGAGTTAGAGCAAAATATAACTTTAAGTTTACCCACAACTGATAGCAAATCGGCAAGCGATGCTCAAGTTTCGAAAGCAGATACCTCTACTCTTACTCCTTATACTCCACCAGAAAATTCTAATAGTAAAAATAGCTTACCTATATCTACTACAGGAAATTTATCTACCCCCCCTAACGATAAACTACCGGAAAATGTAAAATTAACTCAGAATCCAGCAACGCAATCTAGTCAGAACAGTGAAGCTGCAAATGTTAAAACCTATCGTCAGCATTTACAAGATCGACTAAATAAAACCCAGAAACTTCCAGAAATTTCAAAAGATGATTTAAACCCCGTTGCTGTACCAGAAGATACTAATCCCGCTCAAATGAAATTTGTTAATGATGAAGCGCAAGTGCTGATATTACCGAATGATGAGGTAGTACTTGGGGAAGTAACAAAAGAAAGCCAATTAGAGTTAATGGACTTAAACTCTTATCTTAAAATTTTTTGGGATAATTATAATAGCATAAAAAATGAACCGGCACGTCAGGCAATAAACAGTTTTATTGAAAATTATGATAGTAATTTCAATAAGCAAGCGGTTCCTAGTAAAAACGAGAATATGGATGCTCTGTCAGAAGCCTTTAAAGCAATAGATAGAAACAATATTTATGATTTAATTAATTTACTGGATGGTTACCCTATAATTCAGCTTGTTGACGCCGATGGTAATACCCTACTCCACAAAGCAGTTTACAAAAATAATTACCCCGCAGCAAAATTTTTAATTATGAAAGGGATTGATCTCTCAGCTAAAAACAATCAAGGGATAACAGCCCTTGAAATAGCAGTTGCACAAGATAGGCCTGAGATAGAAACCCTTTTAAGATCTGCGGGTGGTAGATAAATTAACTCCTCTGTTTCAAAAAACCATTACTTTTATAAAAATTCAGCAAACTCACTAAAATTTTATTTACAACTTAATTAAGGGCCAGTTTAATAATCTAGCGCAACACTGTATATTT
>CAIKLL010000057.1 GCA_903828265.1 uncultured Rickettsiales bacterium | reverse complement strand
TAAGTCTGCGTTACTATTTAACCTATAGCCTCTTAACCAATCAGTATGCACTATGTTATCGTCCAAATACTGGCAGCAAGGTCGCAATGGAGCAGCCTGTGGTGACCTGATACCGTTGTGCCCATAGCCATCTAGGTGGCGAAAAAACTCTCGAGCTGGAATATATTGATTTACCCAGTCAAATTCCACCCCAGGACCAAAGGGGTTATCAGGTCTTACTATTCGATTGCCACCAGTAAAATCGGACTGCCACCAACTTTTGAAAAACTCCGGAGTTGTCAGAGTAGTTCCGTAAGCCCTGCAAGTTTGATTGTAAAAAACTGGCTCTCCACTTTCTAAACTACTAAATTTTTTGACACCAATTCCAGTGATAAATTCTTGCCAATGTAAAATACAACCAATTGACGGAGAGTTTTTAGATTTAACGAAATCAACAAATTCTTTATAATCTAGATTTTTTTCTGGTACAAAAACATGATCTAAATTATTCATCAGCAGTAACGAAGTTGCTTCCCTTGGAATCATCTCAGCTGCAGTTACCCATTGACTAAAATATTCCAGTCTAAATGGGAAAAATCTTAGGGAGGTATTTTGAAAATTATCAACAATAAATTTTTTAACAATGTGCTTGTATTGGCTATAGTTGTAATCATAGTCTAAATAAATATCTGCGTAATCTAAATCTATTTTTTTTAGCGAACACAGCGTACTAAGTAGTTGGTCTAATTTTGAATATTCAAATTTGGCAAGATTGTAATATTCTGGCCCACTGATTGATTTATCAGTCAAGTATCCACTCATTAACATGTATGACGCCAACAGTTTATCCTTTTCCACGAAAATTGCTTAGATGTGTTTGGTTTATAATATATTAAACCAACTCAATCTCGCTTATCAACTTAGCATTTGCGATAAAATATGAAACACTCCTGGGATATTTCAAAGTTTCCAATTACTTACTTGTTCTCCTCGCTTTAATTATTTACGTACTAATACTCGATCAGAGCCTCAGTTGATTTACATTCAAATCTTTGGTGCGCATACAGGGATTTGAGCCTCGAATCTTGTGATCCGTAGTCTAATGCTCTTTCCGTTGAACTGCGGGCAAAAAGTTGGCCGGCCCTACCTTGAAAAGCATAAATCTAAGCGGATGATTAAAATGCTTGAAAGATCTGAGCGCTTTTATGAAAGATATGGCTGGTGGTCAGTCGTTATTGCCCGCTACATCCCATGGGTTAGAACATTTGTGCCGCCAATAGCAGGTGCAGTAAAAATGAATTACTACAAATTTTTATCAGCTAACGCACTTGGCGCCCTACTTTGGGGAGCTGGTATTACATTGGCAGGGTTTTATTCTGGCTCTATTCCTTGGGTTAAAGATATTTCATACGCTCTTGCTGCCTTTTTTATAACCGCTTCTTTAATTTCTGCCTTAATGAACTACTTACGTGAAAAACGGGACTGACCATTGGCAATCACACCTAGATAAGTGAGAAATATTCCAGCAATTAAATATGGTGAAATGTGTGTTCCCTGAGTTGGTACAAATACATCAAGTAGTAGTGATCCAATTAGCATTCCACCAACACTAAGTAGTGTGAACTCTAAAACTCCAACATATTGCACAGCAACAGCTGAGAAAGCTATATAGAAAACACCAATTGAGCCACCTAAAAACATCCACCAAGGTCCTGATGTTAAGTTCATAATTGAGTGATCGGTGAAAGTAAGCCTAAATTGTAGTAAAAGTAAAGTTGTTCAGTAATACAATTTAATTGTAATTAGAAATCTCTTATATTTGAAATTAAACTATGACTTGTTACGTATCTTAAAAAATTTGCTCAATAGACTATTAATAATCAATCTAAATATTTTAGAGTAACGTAACTCCAATAATTCAGAAATATGCTTTGGAAAACTAATATTTTTAGACTGAATTTTCATGTACTTTATAGCAAAAATGTATTTAACTCTAAATTTATGGCTATTAAATGTAAACAAAAACTTGTATAAAGATTTTCGCATATAATCATATTTTAATAGTGAAAGTACCAAAATAATAAATCTCGCATAGGGATAAAAAGACTTAGGCTGTAGTAATTGTATGGATCTAAATAATTTGAAATAAGCCGAATTTGCATTAATTACATAATCCTTGATATCTTCTACAGAGGCATTTTTGTTCGGAAAAATCTTTAGGTTTCGTGGCCTCTCCGAGGGTAAGTCTGCGTTACTATTTAACCTATAGCCTCTTAACCAATCAGTATGCACTATGTTATCGTCCAAATACTGGCAGCAAGGTCGCAATGGAGCAGCCTGTGGTGACCTGATACCGTTGTGCCCATAGCCATCTAGGTGGCG
>CAIKLL010000056.1 GCA_903828265.1 uncultured Rickettsiales bacterium | reverse complement strand
TTTTCATAAACAATTATTCAAACAAAACAATTTCATTTTTAATTATTTGTCGTAAACTAACTCAATTGAAGTTTTATCAAGAGCTAATTTTAATTCATTTTGTTTTACAAAAATTTTATCTTTAATTTTCAACTTTTCTTTCTTTAGTTTTTCAATTTCTATATCACCAACTGTTAAATCTTTTTCTAATTTTTCTAAAGATTTTCTTAAATCAAAATCTTTATTCATTAATGATTTAATTTCTTTATTTAAACTTTCTATAAGTTTTTTACTCATATCCATAAGCATTATTGATAATAATTGAATTACATACTTCAATACTAATTTAAAAAATAATATATGTAACCAAAAAAATAAGAAAATATTATGTACAATTTCAAATAACTAATACCAAAAATGTACCATGTTATAAATTAAAAATCAAAATAGTTTCTACGCTCAATCGCCACTACGGCTTTTAGCAAAAGTTAAATTTACAGGAAAAAGATAAAATAGCAGCAGGATGACTAAAAAAGCCAACGGCAGAGCCAAGGAAAGTGGTCGGGTAAAAGGATAGCATCGCTGCTACCCTCTCCCCTAAGAACCGTGCTTGTAACTTTCATCACACACGGCTCAAGCCTCTTAACAGCCTCAAAAAAAAAGACCGAGCAAGCTGAGTAAGCTATAACCAATTTTTCTCCGTAAAGAAGCCAAGCTTAGAAATTACATTATAATGATGCAATCTATCTCTACTGCTTTGCTTTCTTTCTGCAAAATAGCGAGTATAATTTGGATCATATAACCTTGCTTCTTGTTTGACCTTTATATAGCGTCCAACAGGAATTGCACTTGCATTAACAAGATGCACCTCTTGCTTTTTACCATCTTTACTTATTTGAGTACCATAAAAAACCCAACTATCCATACCTTTTCTACAAAAATATTTATTTCGTATCCAAGCTATGCTTTTATTGTTGTGTCTTCTTCTAGTCCATTGGCTAATACAGAGATAAATGCAGTCGTCAACATACGCAAATATTTCTTTAGCAACAGAATAACGATAATAATAAGCCCATCCCCTAATTTTAGGATTTAGCTGACCTATTAATTCGCTAGTTTTTGCTGCTTTATTAGTTTTGATTACAGCTCTAATCTTACCTAAAAAAGATTTAATTCCTTCTTTAGAAGGTTTGATTAATAACTTGCCTTGGTACTTACGAATATTAAAACCAAGAAAATCAAATCCTTTATCTATATGCGTTATTGTTGTTTTCTCATCAGAGAGAGTAAGGCCTCTGTCCTTAAGAAAATTAACTATGATAGGCATAACCTCATCTTTCAGAACTTCTTTGGATGCTCCACTAATAATAAAGTCATCGGCGTAACGCACCAAATGAACCTTATCTTTAGCTCTTCGTTTGTCCTTACCTACCCCCTGAATAGCTTTCTCTAGTCCATCAAGAACTAAATTAGCTAATACAGGAGAGATAATTCCACCTTGCGGAGTACCCTCGGAAGTAGGGAATAAAGTCTGTTTCTCAATATATCCAGCTCTTAGCCATTGTTTTAATATCCTCTTATCCAAGAGTACATTATCTAATAGCCAATTATGGGATATTTTATCAAAACAAGACTTGATGTCACCTTCCAGAATCCATACAGCTGAATTTGGATTGCATAAAACCCTAAATGCCTGCTCTATGGCATCAGCAGTAGAACGTTTTGGTCTAAATCCATAAGAATTTACATCGGCCTGTATTTCTGAAATAGGTTCTAAAGCAAGTAAATATAAAGCTTGCATAGCTCTGTCGTAAAGAGTGGGTATTCCTAATGGTCTTTTCTTACCATTAGATTTTGGAATATATACTCTTTTTAAAGGTTTTGCCCTATAGCCTCTTTGTCTGAGGCTCATAGCTAGACTGAGCTTTACACCATTTCCATGGTATAATTTACCGTCTACTCCAGCAGTTTTAGCACCTTTGCTACTTAACACTCTTTTAACTGCCAGTAACTTAGCACTTAATGAATGAGTAAGTAACCATTGTAGAGATTTAACCCTACCGTACTTATTCTGCCTTCTTGCTTTTGCAATACGCATTTGCAGTCTATATACATCTTTTTCTATTTTGACCCAATTTAAATTGACCCAAATAGTGGATGCTGAAGACGCACCAATCAAAGAAGTTTTTGTTGTCATTTGCTTTCCTCCATTATATAAATTCTACAAATTCTCTTGCAATAAGAGACCGATTGGAAGTCTGCACCCTTTTAGGTCAGGTAACGTTAAAACCTGTATCCTTTTCATTACAAAAAGGCATTCGCTTTTTCCAACATCCTTTACCTGCTAAGCTATCAGCATTTCTTACGAAACACCTTCTCCAAAGGGAGAACTTAACAGGCTTACCCTGTTGATTACTGTTGACAGAATGGGTTAGGCTCCTTCTCTATGCCGATGGAACAAAGTTCACGTAATAATGAGTGACCAATATTATTACCAGTCCACTTACCTTTTGGTTCAAGCTTATCAGCATCTTTAGCTTGTCGATTGTCACGACACTTAAGCGAAGATTCACATTACATTAGCCATACCACTCGATGCTAGCATCTTACCGCACGATGCTTGCAGCGTTGTATTTACCTCGCGGCTCATACTCCAGACTTAAAAAAAAAGTCTCAGATTACATTCTTCTTGGAGCTTCACACCAAACCGTTGCCAGTCTCGCATGTCCAAGTAGCATACTGATAGTAAAATATCAGGTTGTATAAAGGAGCAGAGTGTGTTAAACTCTGGGCATAATTTCAAAAACCTACGGTTTTCAAAACTTTCCTAACGCTTAGCAAATTTTACTTTATCAAGCGAAACTCCCCCCACAACAATCAACAATAACCTTACCCCATACGGGCAGGTCGCGCTATCACACCGATCGCACCTTAGGTGCATTTCTTTCTATAGCCCAGTTTATGCAATATGCAGAGCTGGTGCCAGGCGGTGCCAAGAAATGTCAATTTTGGTGCCACTTGGTGCCATAACTTCTAGATAAGCCTTTTTATCATCCATATGGCTGGCGCCACTTGGTGCCAAAAAGCTAAATATTTACTTTATTAAAGTAAATTATAAATTCTAAAAATCTTATATCCCGCCTTTCACGGGTCTGCGCCAACTGGTGCCAAGAAATGTCAATTTTGGTGCCACCTGGTACCAAGAAACTCTATAGTCAGTTCTATGGGATTTTATATTGATATTTGAAAATCATTAGATTTATGTATTTGCTGCATCTTTTGAATTTGTTGCACTTGCTTTTGTTGCTTATTACTTAATTCTATTGCACTCATTTCCCTTCCATTATTTGATATTAAATATCCCTGTAATTTTTCTCTCTCTTGCACTGCTGCTGTAAAGCTTTCTCTATGCCTTGATAATATTACTGTCCATAATTTTTGATTGGATAGCATTTTATTATCTTCAATTGCCGCTATTGATTTCTGATATGTTTTTCCTTGTGCTGAATGTATTGTTAAACAATATCCATAATCTATATGTTTTAATTCTTCTTTATTTACTGTTTTTATTTCTCCATCTTCAGTTTTAAATTTTATAGATTCTTTATTTATTTTTTCTATTAGTGCAGTTTCAGAATTGACTAATTTTTCCTTGTTATTATTTTTTGTAAATCTTATTTTTAAGCCTTCTTGTAATTTCAAATCCATCTTTTCATATACTTCTAATTTATCATTATATTTTGTATTAGTCCTGAATTTAAAAACGTGTTTTTTGTTATCTTTTTCTACTGTGATGTTGTTACTTAATTTATTTATTCCTACTACTTTATAGTACTCATTTTGTTTAATGCCATTTGAATAATTTTTAAAGAATTTTACAACATCA
>CAIKLL010000055.1 GCA_903828265.1 uncultured Rickettsiales bacterium | reverse complement strand
TTCTTGACGATATAGAACAGAGAATGAATAATCAGCCCAGAAAATGCCTTGGTTACAGAACACCTACCGAGGTCTTTCATAATCGCAAATTGCAGTATGTTGCGCTAGATTATTGAATTCGCCTGTTTAAAATCTTTTTATGAAATTAAACTAATTAATTTATGGTGGAGGAAGAATTTGTTAATACAATACTTGATATATTATCACCGATATCTAATATTACTACAGTAAAGAAGAGCCAAGGGTTTGTAGGTCTATATAAAGTTAAGGAAAAACTATAATTATTTCAAAAGTATAACCTTTGTGTATCAACCTGTATTATGCTATAATAAGACCAATAAATTCTAGTAATGAGTATGGAAAAAATATCTCCTCGAGTAGACTTAGCCTTCAAGAAAATCTTCGGTGTCGAAGAAAATAAGGATTTACTTATTTCTCTTATAAACTCTATAGTCGGTCAAGATGATCAGGTAGAAGATATTACTTTACTGAATCCCTATAATCCTAAAAACTTCAGACAGGATAAGTTATCAATACTTGATATTAAAGCAAAAGGTATTGACGGCAAAAGATTCAATATTGAGATTCAGATTAGCGATGAAGCTGATTACGATAAAAGAGCCCTTTACTATTGGGCAAAATTATATACTGAGCAGCTAAAGGTATCACAGGATTATTCCGCCCTATCCAAAGCCATAGGTATCCATATACTGAACTTTACTTCTATCCCACAAGCAAAAAATTATCATAACGTTTTTCACATTACAGAAAAAGAGAACGGGTTTGCCTATTTTAAGGATTTGGAATTACATACTATAGAGCTGAATAAATTTACCAGTGATTCAAGTGAGGAATTACAGGATATAGTTGCCAAGACCAGAAATGCCCTTGATATGTGGGTTGCTTTCTTAACGAGGCATGATTTACTGAAAGCAGAACGATTACCTAAAGAACTGGATGATAAGAATTTAAAAAAAGCATTACATGTATTGGATGTCCTGAACTTTAGCGAAGAGGAAAGGGAGCTTTATGAAGACCATCTCAAATGGTTAAGGATAGAAGCTAATACGCTAAAAAAAACTGCAGAGAAGGCTAAGGAAGAAGGGATAGCAGAAGGTATCTTTATTGGTGAAGCTAAAGGTATTGAAAGAAGAAATATTGAAGTAGCAATTAACATGATAAAACAGAAGCTAGATAATAAACTAATTTCTTCTGTAACAGGTTTAACCTTAGAGGAAATATTGAAGCTCAAAAACAAAAATTAGTTTTATTAAACAAGTTATTCACAAAACTGTTGATAACATTGTAAAAAACCTTGGTTAAGCCAATCCTTGTAAGTTCAAGAAGTATTGCTCATATTTTGGGCAAGAAAGCTATATTGTAACACAACGTATTGTACCGCACCGTACAGCTATATTTTATGTTTTATATATGTATAAGCTGCTCTTTCTATTATTTCTGATTTTGCATTTTCCGGAAGACTTAGATAGAATTCCTTTAATTCTTTTGAAACTCTAAATGAAGTTTCTTTTTTCTCATCTTTTGTACGTTGAGCGATTAAAGACATTCCATTTTTATAAGCTTCAAGTGATTTACGCAATAAATCAGATACATTAGTGTATTCGAAGTTGCCTCCAGTTTTATTAGAAGTAATAATATTCCTTAAAGTATCAATTAACATTGTACTTAGCCGGACTGTAATTTTATATCCATTTACTTTTGATGCACCAAAAGTGTCTAATTCCCCTACAAAAAGAGGGTTGGTCTTTTCTATTGACGAAAAGGGTGATTTTTTAATCTCTCTCATTTGGCCTCTGATAAAACACTAATCAGAGAATTCATCAGATTTTTAGTTTCAGCTAAAAATATTTCCTCTGAATATTGTCTAAAAAAATTTATATTACTTCCATTTAATAAAGATCCATAGATTGCAGGTCTATTTGAAAGAAATGGTAGTAGAGTTCCAGCGTTCTCTGTATCCAATACTTTTTTTACTTGTAATAATCCATCTTTTTGTTCATTTGTTTTTTGATAACGGTTTGGTATAAACATTACTTTCTTTTGTAATGTAGGATTTATTACATAAAACCAATCTAATACTGTTTTGATATCAGCGTAGTGAGGTTGAAAAGGAGCAATGATGATATCTCCTTTTTGTAACCAATTTAACCCAGCGCCAGAAGTACCAGCTGTATCGACTATTAAATAGTCAGCTGCTGTTTTTGATAGGACAATTCTACCATCAGAAGCACAATTATCAGACCATGTACGTGTTGTTTGTATAGGGTCAGCATCTACTAAATCTACCGAAATATTATTAAAATTTAACCATTCGATAATGAGAGCAGCTAATGTAGATTTTCCAACCCCCCCCTTATCGCTTGTAATAACTATAGTTTTCATTTTTTATTAGTATATATCTTTAAATATTAAACCACACTGTACCGTATTGTATCTTACTACTTTGTAAATTTCAATGAATAATACATACTATTAACATATTAATAAAATACCTAATTAAAAGTGGTTATAAAGTCTGCATATTATATCTCTTCATTTATAAACTACGCATTAAAAAATAATTAACTAATATACAATATCGGTTATTTAATTAGTGGATCATATTAATAAATATTATACATAGCTGTACAGTATTATACTGTAACATAATATACCTTACCTTACTGGTTGAGGGTATAACAAGGCAAAATAAATTGCATGATTTATACCCCATTATTTTGCAAATTTATTATATTGATTACCATTTTCTGGTGAATTCATCTACGACATGCTTATCGGTAAAGTTCAAATATATAGAAGTGGTAGCTAGTCTATCGTGGCCTAGTATTTTCTGTACGGAAGCTAATGAGATATTTTTTTGTAAGGCTAACGTTGCGAAGGTATGTCTTAAAATATGAGGAGTTACTGTTTTTGATATCTGAGCTCTGTTGGCAATTTCTTTGACCGTCTTCTGAACTTGTCTAGGACCAATTGGGAATTTATCAGTTATGGCAAAATAATGCTCCAGAAGAGATTGCACTCGGTTAGACATTGGTACAACCCTTTTCTTTGTCTGTTTTCCATATGGTCCGCCTTTTCCACTAATACGAATAGATTTTTGTTGCCAGAGAATATTTTGCGGAGTAAGGCTACAAAGTTCAGATACCCTAAGCCCGGTATCTAGTAAAATCCAAATAATAAGCTTTTCTTGAACAGAGTTACAAGCCTGATAAAGTTTATCAGCTTCTACTGGGGTAAGTGGTTCTCTTTTAAATTGGTAAGCCATATTAGTTAATTTTTTCTAAATTTCACTGTTGTTCTCTGATTAGTTCGTTTTATACTAAAATATACGTACTATATTCGTAAAGTGTGAATTACAGCATATTAGTAATAGTTTTATATTAGGGCAAGCAATTAATTGGTGTAGAGCTAATTTAGCAATTTATATTATAGCTTGTTATAATTTTTAACTATTCGTAAAACTATACGGAAGACGAACTACGTATACGCAAAATAAAGTGGCTCAAATTAGGCAATTTAATTTGGCTCGTTACAGATCAGTACTGACGCCAGTATAGTCGATTGTTCTCATTTTTGACATTTATAATAATAACCTGAAAATACTATTATTTTTATAAAAATTTTACTAAAAATCTTTCCTAGAGAATTAATCAAGTGTAATGTAGCATCTTAAGTTTTAAACAAAATGTGACTTAAACAAATAAAACAACATGACTCGTAAGTATCCTATACTTGACATTAAAATATTGTACTTAAAATCAGCAGGTTACTGCTCCATGTCAGATTGCCGTCTGCATTTAGCACAAGATGTAGGTACAAGAGAGAAGACCAAGCAAATAGGCAACATTGCACACATAAGAGCACATAGCTCTGGTGGTCCACGAGCAGACCCAGAATACCCTCAATATAAGATTGATACTTATGATAACTGGATTTTGCTCTGCCCAACCTGCCATTCCACAGTGGATACTTGCCCTAACAACTATAGTGTAGAAGATTTGCTTAAAATTAAAGTTGCCCATGAGTCATGGGTAAGTGGATGTTTGAACCAGGGTATGACGGAATTCTCTTTTGCCGAGCTGGAAGTGGCTGCCAAAGCAATATCTACTGCACAACACTTCATCTCCAATGGCGATTTCCATGTTATTTCCCTTGAAGATAAAATTCAGAAAAATGCTTTAACACAAGAATCAAGTAAACTAATATGTATGGGATTGAGTAGCAGTTCTGAAGTGAGCAATTTTCTTGTTAAGATGGCTCAGCTAGACTTCAATTTTCTAGAAAGGTTAAAGAACGGTTTTAAACAAAAATACTTAGAGCTTAGGAATACTGCGTCAGGAGATTTATTATTCATAAAAATGCTTGAATTTGCTCAAAAGGGAGCGTCTAGTTTTAATTTGAAATGCGCAAGCTTAGCAATATTAGTTCATTTATTCCATTTATGCGATGTGTTTGAAAAATGATTTTACCAACCAAATATTTAAAAGAGCATGAATCGCTTATAGGTGTCGGTGCTATTTTACTCAGACAATTATCTATACCTAAAACACTATCAAATCTTTGGGAAGAAACGAAGCATTTGTCAAATGTTGGTACTTATGAGCGTTTCGTACTTGGACTCGACTTACTCTTTGTTTTAGGATTGATTGAAGTAAATGGCGAAAAAATCATTAAGGTATTTATATGATATATAAAATATATGCTAGTGATACTAATTTTAAAGCTATTGAATTTCAAATTGGATTAAATGTTATTCTTGCCGATAAACAATCGGAATCAGGAGGAAAAGATTCTCGCAATGGATTAGGAAAGACCACCTTACTTAGCATTATAGATTTCTGTCTTGGCTCTAAGCTTAACCAAAAAGCTTTTCCAATTGAAAAAATTAAAGAATGGACTTTTTTTGTTGAACTCGATATTTGTGGTGAAAAAATAACTGCCGCAAGAAGCATTAGAGATGCTAGTATCATAAAAATCCAAGGTAATACCTCTACTTTACCAGTTAAAGCGGAAAGAAGTCAGAATGGGCATTTTGATTTTTACAAACTATCCGAATGGCAGAAGTTATTAGGCATTTCTTTTTTTAACCTAAAAGATATCACTAGAAGCAAATATATACCTACGTTTAGAATGCTTATTCCTTATTTTTTAAGAAGAGGGACTTATGCTTACAACGATCCATTTAGTTGCTTTAAAAATCAACCCCTTTGGAATACCCAAGTATGTAACGCATATCTTCTGGGACTTAACTGGGAACAGGCAGCTATAGCCCAAGAAATAAAAGATAAATCCAAGGCTCTTCAATCTTTTGATAAAGCTGTTAAAACAGGCATTGTTGCCTCTAAAGGTGAATTAGAAGCTGAGCGTATACGTCTTCAAATTGAGTTTAATCGTGATAAAACAATACTCTCTGAATTTAAAGTGCATCCTCTTTACCAAGAAATTCAAGAGCAAGCCAATTCTATCTCTCAAGAGATTCACGATTTATCCAATCAGAGTTTAATACTTCGTAGAAAATTAGATCGATATGAAGAATCAATTGATGCAGAACAAACTCCTGATATATCAGCTGTGGAAGCATTATATGAAGAGGCTGGTTTATATTTCGGGGATGTCGTAAAAAAAACCTTAGCCGATGCCAGAATTTTTCATACGCAGATAGTTCAAAACAGAAAACATTTTCTTAAAGCAGAAATAGAAGAGATGAAGAATCAATTGCTTGCTATTAGTAAAAAGATTGAAGAAGGTACAAATAAGCGCACTGAACTAATGCTGGTTTTGCAAACTCACGGAGCTCTAGAAGAATTTACTATTTTTCAAGAACGTTTAATTGAAAAAAAGGAACGTCTTGAAAAGATCAAGAGTCAAATTATTGATATTGAAGAAATGTCTGTTCAGAAGAAAGAAATTAAAGTTAAAAAAATAGAACTAGAAACAAAAATTCAACGTGATTATGAACAGGCACGACCAGAGTGGGAAAAAGCTGTAGCGGAATTTAATGAAAATACACAAGCTCTGTATCCTGAAGCAGGAAATCTTGTTATTAATTGTTCAGAAAATGGTTATAGTTTTAATGTAGAAATTCCTCGTAGTAACAGTGAAGGAATAGGTAAAATGAAAATCTTTTGCTACGACCTTATGCTCGTCAACCTTTTTGCAAAACAGAAACATGTTAATTTCTTGTTTCATGACAGTACTATATTTGACGGTGTTGATTCTAGACAAACAGCTCATGCCTTGGAACACGCTCATCGGAAAGCAATCGAAAGTGGTTTTCAATATATATGTTCTTTCAATTCTGATATGATTCCTAAGAATGATTTTAGTAAAGATTTTGATATTCAGAGCTTTGTGCGATTGACTTTGACTGACAAAGACCCCAAAGATTGCTTAATGGGATTCAGATTTAATGAATAATGTTATAAAACATAGACTAAAACTGCAAATACGATATAAATGCTTTACTGCCAAAACTGTTCATTAAATCGAAAAGTGGACTTTGCTGTCTTACTATATATCTATTTCCGATTTAATACACATCTTTTTTGGACATTTTTTCATTGTCTTCTAACTTATAAATTCGTAGGCACACTATAAAAGAATATTTATACCTCTATTAATTGACTTTTTATTGTACTAAGCTTTTAGTAGTAAATTTATTACAGTTCTGTTTTTAATATT
>CAIKLL010000054.1 GCA_903828265.1 uncultured Rickettsiales bacterium | reverse complement strand
TCTAGGAACGCAAATACCACCAACAAAAACTTCAGAAGCGGTACAGGATTTAGGAGGAGGTTTTGGTGGTTCTTCTCCTAAAGGGGAAGAACAGACGCCATAAGAAAAAGTATGCGACGTGCCACAACTAAATGAAAAAGTTTCACAAACGTAGCCGAGTTCAGGATCAGCACCAGTGCCAGGAGGAAAAAAAGTGGAAGAATATCGGGGATTATTCAAATAGAAACCGCAGTTATCATTAACAACGCAGACAGATGAGCAGAAATTAAGATTTTTAAAAGGTGCAGGAGAATTACCAAGAACAGGAGCGCCATTAAAAGCGCCATCTCGATTAAGATAAGAAAAAGCGTTAGCTAAAAATGGATAAAAAATAAGATAAAAAAAGAGAAAATAGCGCACAAAACGGCCTCGGTTGCCGCAGCGCGTGCCGCGCTGTGGCAACACTCGAAGGTTATTATTTAAATTTTATTAAAGAAACGCTTAACCAGTTTGATTACGATTAAAGCAGCCATTGCTGCGCCAATCGGAACCCAAGCAGCAGCCGCTGAATCCGAAACAGCAGAAGTAGCAGCAGATAAAGCAGACTGAGCTTCAGCAGGCAAAGCAGCATGAGCGGAGGTAGCAAAAAAGCTCAATGAGGCAAGAATTAAAGCAGGGTTAAATTTTAAAGATACATGTTTTAACATAAAAAATCCTAGATTTTTTCTAAAAGCTGCTTAATAAAAAGCTGAACAAAACCGGCAGAAAATCCGATCATGTACGAGCCGAAAAGCGTTGCAATAATGAATTCAGGAGAAATTGGAATCATCGTTGCGCGCCTTTACTCCAGCCCATCGCAGCAGCGAAAAACAATGAGCAGTAGTAAATTAATGATTGAAGATCATTCAACTGAGTAAGCTGATCAGTGAGCAATTGTAAGTCCACAGGAAACCTAAGGTTTTTTAATATCGGTTGAAGAAGTATTAAAAACGGCTTGAGAATGCATAACCTCAAGATAAACCTCGGACTCTTGATAGACCTTCTGGAGTCCAGTTTGGCGGTCAACATACTGTTTTGGGCGACAAGTACCGCGGATACAGGCGGTAAATTCTATGGTTTGGCCGACTTGACCGATAGGATTTACCGATACCAATTTAAAACGTGATGGGTGACTGAATTCGTCAGCTGCTGGGGTAGTAACGATGGTGTAATGCTTTTGGGCGTGAAACTCAACTAAATCAATGCGACCACGAGCCGAAAACGATAATAAATTATTCATAAAAAAATCCAATAATAAAAAAAAACAAGGCCAAAGATAATTAGGGCAAAGTCACCCAAGGTTTTAAGCTCAACAGAGCAAAAATTTTTTAATTAAATACACTTAAAAACCATCATGCAGATTTTACCAATTGCAAGTAAGTATTGGCTGACGGCATACGATACCAAGATGGAATATCAAGATTGCGCGTAAATATAGTTTTCGTTGAAACAACATTAACAATGGAAAATTTCGTAAGATCGCAAGGGCGGGCAATATCAATGCCGATTTTTCGTAAACGTGCACGATGATTTTTAACCTGACTTTTGGACAAATCAAAAATCTTGCCATGCATCCATTCAAGAGCGTAGAGCGTTGAAATATTGGCGGCTTTGCGATTATCGCAAACACCTTCACGAATTAAACGATCACTAATCGTTTCTAGATTCATAGACTCTACCTGTAGTTTTGCATCAAGGCCAGAAAATTCAGAATTTAAAAGCGCAAAAGCGCAAATATCAAATAAGCCGTAAAAGCGGCAATTTTCACGTGCAAGAAATTCTCTTTTAATTTTTAATTCAAAACGAATAACGCCATTATCGGCACAATAACGAATCACATCAGATAAATATTTATATTCAGCACTGTCTTGGCCAGATTTACGAAGAATTTTAGGGAGAGCGTGAATGGACAATTCATAGGCTTTATTATAAACAGATGGATAAACTAGACGGCCACCCTTACCTGTTTTAGTAAGCCAATCCGCTGTTTTTCCGTTCGTATGCAATCGCGGAATAGAATTGCGGAAACTAAGCATTGATAAAGCTTTCAGATAATCGTCTTCCATGCCCTTGCCTACTGATTTATTGCTAGTGATATGTATTTCTTGAAATACAGCACCGTCAGTAAAAACATTGAATTTACCGGATTTATCGCAGGTACTGCGCCACGTGCGGGTGCACTTTGTTAATGGCGGTAGACCGTAAGTTAATAAAATTCGGTTATATACAGAAATGCATTCTTCGAGAGTTTTGAACCCAAACAAATTATCTGTACGATCTATACGGCTTGGATTACCTGAAACGGTTAAACGATTACCGCTAACCCGAATTTGAATTGAAGTTGAAAAACTGCCTTCATGAGTGTGACTGGGGCATGAGATTTTTAGGGATTCATGGGTGTGGACATCAAACCAAAGACAACCCCTGTCACCGAGAAGTGGCAATTCAAAAGGGTAATCTTGATGGACGGTTAGCCAATCGATAAAGTAATCCAAAACAAATCCCGATGTTTAGATGGGTCAAATACACGTATAGACATGTGATTAGCTTTTAATCTATACAAAAAAACAGAAATAAGCAAGAATCAAACAAATAATATATAGATAATGAAATATATAAAAAAAACGAATATAAAAAACGAGTATAAAACATGGCTAAAACATTTAGATTAAGCGATAAAGAGGATGAACGAATAAGAAGAAAATGCAATGAAATCAATAAGATATTAGTTGAGCAGGGATGTGAGCCGATAAAAGATTCGGAATTCTTACACAAAGTTCTTGACAAAGCTATAAACATGGCGAAGGTATCAGAATCTGGAGATATTTTAATCAAGGAGCCATAAAAAGTATGGGATCCCATACCAAAGTGTGCGTGTAACTACATCGCACACCCAAAGCTCAAGACCTTGGGGCGCTGCCCCAAACCCCGCTCTCGCCGCCGAGAGCTCATGGGGTTGGGAAAAAAGAATTCCCAACCCCCTGAGCTAAGGCTATTTTAGCTGGTGGCGTCAAGAACAATTCGCCTGCGGCGGTGCTACGCACTCGGAACCCCGCAAGCGGGGCCCCCCGAAATTCTTCTTGACACGGCGAGAGCGTTTTGCAATGAGAGAAAAAAAAAACCTGTAGGAGTGAGCAGTTTATAAAGATAAATTTGCTGATAACTCAGTAACAGGCGAAAGATCGGATTCAGATTTTTTTGGATCAGACTGATCGGGGCACTTGATATATGCAAAATCAGAACCTTTAAACAACTTTAAAACGCAGTGGCTAGGCTCGCTAAAGGTGATGCCCTGAAACAGATCGTCATGGCTCGTGGTGCGAATGCCACGATCATTAACTAAAAAATAGGTAGTTCGGCCATTAATCGTCATGGAGCCGTCATAACTCCAAGCGTTATACAACTCATCAAATGGCTTTGGGTTTTCAAATTGCTTGGCTTGATCTTGTGCTGAGTTTAAAAAATTATATGGCTCAGGCGTGAGAATATTTAAGGCATATACGTAACTAGCAGCAACCCCAGCAAAAACACCCAAAACCAAAACAGAAAATTTTGAATAGCGCTTGAGATATATCTTAGTTATTCGCATTTTTCGATCCAAAGTCATAGGTTTTGCGTGACGGCCGTGAATATGCCAAGGGGTTAACACCGAATGCACAGCATGAGGGTAATCGGTGCGAAATGCCTGACGAGTGTCATAGGCAGCATATAAATCGGTACCGCGATACATCCACCGATCAAGAAGCAAGCCGGAATCATCTTCAACACGAGCGGAATGCAATTTAGGGGGGCGAAGTATAAAACCTAAGAATATACTGGTGAATGCGCTTAAGAAAGGGATTCTAAATTTATCAATTCTTTTACAGCGAGCAACACCGGCGGCTAGGGATTCTCTTGCTTGACTATCGATGATGCTCATGTCCTGAACGATTAAAAAAACATCCCAACCCAACTTACGGGCATGTAAAAACCAGTTATTAACATCAGAGCGGGTTTTATCTTGCCAATTACGCGCATTAAACCACGTACCGCATTCGTCAAGAACTAATAAGCCGTTTTTGCTTTCGTCATAACCCTTGGTCATGTCGTAACCTTTGCCAATTGCTTCAAAATCAACAAGAGTTGGCTTATCGGGAATACGGGTTAATTTAGGCTTATCAGTATTACGATGAAACATAGCCGTTAAATTAATATCGACATTGGTAGCAACGCGGCCTCCTCGCTCGAATCTCTCCTTAATTTTACTAACAGCGATTAAGGTTTTGCCCTGCCCTAATTTTCCTGTAATAAAAACAAAATCCAC
Organism: uncultured Rickettsiales bacterium; assembly: GCA_903828265.1. Lineage (GTDB taxonomy): Bacteria > Pseudomonadota > Alphaproteobacteria > Rickettsiales > Rickettsiaceae > Megaera. The sequence goes on along the minus strand of CAIKLL010000054.1, from coordinate 1,601 downwards.
AAATCACCTAAAAAAGTTTTAGCTGGACAATCTTGACATTCCACTCATAAACCCAGCGTAATAAATGGCCAGTAATGATGGCGCCAGAGCAGGCGGTAAAGTTAGAAGGAACGACCCAACCTAGAACCTGAGAAAGCTGAGGAGGCATGGCAATAAGTAAACCAGTCATTAAAGCAGAAAGAGCAGCAGAAAAGGCGGCGGTCAATGTAGTTAAAACAGAAATAGCTACAAGAACAACAGCTAAACGCTTTGTGAGATACTGAGCAAAAAACGCGACTAAACCAGAAAAAAGACCGCCAATGAGACTGGCAAGCCAAGGAATACCGGCAAGAAGTGGAAAAGGCATATTATTTCTCTACAGGTTTAAAAAAAAGGTGAAATAAATAAATAAGAGTAAAAATGTATAAAACAAAGCCAAAAACTGTTTTAAAAAATTCGATTTTTTCGCAAGAAATCGAGGAAGATATTTTGACAAAATTAATTGACATCGGAACGCAAGCATGCGCTTGAAACATAAACGGAGATAAGGCGGAAGTAATGGACGAAGTATTAACACCTAGGCCATTGGAAGTAGATTCAAGAGATAATTTTCGTTCATTAAAAATGCCATCAGCAGCAAGAGTTGCAGAGTCTGAAAAAGCAGATTTAATATCATTACTTTTACTGTCAGAAACGGTTTCAAGAAGGCCAACACATTTTTGATAATCTGCAGCGGTAGGATCACACTCGCCTTTTTTTTGTGATTCTTGAGATTGAGTAATCGGTGCTTTAAAAGGTGCAGTAGTTAAAGTGTTGGTTGTAGTTGAAGAAACAACTTGTTGAGTTGCGTTATCACGTTTAACAACGTCAGTAGTAACGGTCTCAGTTGTTGTTGAAGTGGTACGGGTGGGAAGATTAATACATGAACCATATGCAACATAAGTGCCGGGGGGGCATAGAACAGCAGTATCACAAGAGATAATATTCGCAGCTAAACGACCGTCTTCACAAATGAAGGGGGCTACTGGATTTGAAGAAGTACCAGAGTCAATAGAATCACCCACTTTTAAGGGCTTTAAAGGATCATTAAGGGACGTAGTTTGAGTAGTTGTAGGGGTCTTTGTGGTAGTAGTTGTAGTTGTAAAAGTGCCATCATCGAACTGCGTTTGAAATGATTCAGAAAGACCGGGGATAGATTTAGTACCCAAAGAATTTGTGCCGGCGCCAATCGCACCCGTAGCAGCAGAAGAAACACAGAGGGGTTTCGAGTTAAAAAAACCGCATTGCCAGCCAAAGAGACCATTCACTAAAGAAGGATTTGCAAAACACGACGTACCGTCAGCCTGCTGACATTGTGCAGACGTACCAGAAGAAACGGCGCCGATGATACAAGTTTTTTTGCCTGTAGAGTCTACTTTTAAAGTAGCCAGACCATTTTGACCTGCAAGAGCAAGACAGTTTTCAACGTCATGCTCAATGCGTCTAGGAACGCAAATACCACCAACAAAAACTTCAGAAGCGGTACAGGATTTAGGAGGAGGTTTTGGTGGTTCTTCTCCTAAAGGGGAAGAACAGACGCCATAAGAAAAAGTATGCGACGTGCCACAACTAAATGAAAAAGT
>CAIKLL010000053.1 GCA_903828265.1 uncultured Rickettsiales bacterium | reverse complement strand
TTTTAATAATTATTTAAAAATAGAATACTAAAAATAGTGCCAATCAGTATAGAAGAAAAATAATTTAAAATATTGAAGTGAACCCCAAAACATGGAGTGAAAGTTAAGAGAAAATCAAATATTAAGATTATGAGCGATGTTATCGATTTCATCTTGAGAAGGTTTGGAATAACGAAATATTTGGGAGATTGAGGCATTACCAGACATTTTTTGAGCAATATGGATGCCATGTTTATCAGCAATTCTTTTTAAAAAGGTATGCCTTAGCATATGAGGAGAAAGATGAAACTTTTCTTCATCAGGAAGTGTTAAAGATGCATGAGCGGATATCCTTTGGCAAATGTAGCGAATAGCTCTAGTAGAAAGTCTAACTCCATTTTTAGAGAAAATAGCCTGACTAGGTTGTGTAATACCTTGAGATAAAATATACTGATCTAGATATTTTTTAGGCTCATCAGGAATAGGTACCTTTTTAGTAAAAATATTACCTTTGCGTTTAACATGATGGAACCCTCTAGAGTGGTAATGAGAAAGGTTGAGAGAGACTAACTCAGCTTCTCTAAGGCCAGTGGCAAGAAGAACAGAAAATATAGTTATTTCTAGTAAAGGGTCTTGATTTTTTCTTATGCAGGAGTTTAAACGTTGCTCACAAGCCATCTTTAGGCGCATTACTTGTTTACTAGATAAACCATTCCAAAGAGGAGAGTCCTGAGTAATATTTCTAACACTTTCGAATGGAGAGCCAGCAAGTAGAGGCCTGTATTTAAGTAACCACTTAGAAAAATGTCGTAAGGAATCTAAAGCTCTATTAATGGTAGCAGGTTTATAATTTTTTTCCTGAAGGAAGATTAAAAAATGCTTTGTGACGGAAGGAGTCCAGTTATCAATGAAATCTTTACCAGTATATTCAATAAAAAAAGAAATGAACTTAGATAAGTCATTTTTTCTAGCTATTTCAGTTGCTTTAGAAGAGCCAGAAACGATTATATTAAAATAAATATTAGCGTAATAAAGTAAGGTGTTGTTGTTATCATTTTTAATTGAGGTGAGGTCTGAATTATTCGGTAAAGATTTGGTAAGCATGAATGATTATCTAATTTGAGTTATTGCTAAATCAGTATCAAGTTGACTCCAAGTTGTATCAGCAGTATAGACAGGAAGGTTAAGATGAGAAGCGAGAGCTAGACAAGCTCTATCTCCTAATGATAAATCTAAGTGAGAGTAAGATTGTTTAAGGAGGCCGGATGCAATAGCAAGTTCTTTGTTAAAAGGATAAATTTCAGAAATTAAATAAAGTATTTTTTGGATTTGATGGGTAGGGAGAGAAAGTTTTGAGTGTAATTCACTTACTACCTCAGAAATATTTACAGATGACATAATAGAGTATGGGAGTAATGGCTCAACAATATCTTTCCCAATTTCATTGTTGAGAAGAGCTAAGAAAGCAGAAGTATCAAGTATAACTTTATTCATATTTTGTTTCCTCAAGCCTTGATTGTTTTAAAGAGGAAGTTAAAGATATATGGTCTTTATTATATTGCATGACGATATTTTGAGCTTCCTTGACAGCTTGTTTCATAGTGAGGATATTAATGGAGTTATTGTCATATCTAAGAATAACTTCCTCACCAGGAGTGAGTTTTATTATATTGCGTAGTTGTGCTGGAATAATAATGCGGCCATTCTCACCGAAGATAGCTCTATATTCTTGCATATATTATTAAATAAATATTCATTCAATTATCATATAATAATACTTATAATACATATAAAGTCAATAATATAAAAACAAAAAAACATATAGGAATAAAAGTAAGGTACTTTTTTGATAATGAGGAAAATGTGAATTTGTGAATTAAATGTCGTAAAATATAAAGATACAAAGCTAAAAGAAAAATTTTATAGCATTGATAATAAGTGACTTGTATATAAAGAATTAGAAGAGATAAATTAAAATTATTCTAAGAACTCATGAAGAAATTAAAAAAACAAAAAAAAGATAAAAGTGCAAGTTACATCCGATAAGGGACCTTATCGGATGTAATTAAACTGAATCAAATGAGTTGAGATAAAAATGTTTTTGCTGGTACTATAATGGGTTTAGTATATGTAAAACAATCCTTATCCACATAGGGTAAATCAAATACAACTTGAAATGCATGCTTTGCTCCAGTTTGCTCTTGAAAATAATATAAGCTTTTACTAATACCAGAATTTGCAGAATATTTTACTTCAATCATAACCCATGGAAGATTATCATTAGTTATCAGAAAATCTACTTCTCTTTTATCTTTATCTCGTAAAAAATAAAGACCAAAATCACCATGGCCAAAATCATTTTGAAAATTTACATACTTATATAAGTGTAATGCAACAAAATTTTCGGCTTTTGCTCCTATGTCATTTAATGTTGCCCAATTATATAAATATATTTTAGGCTCTTTTGCTGATCCTGATGACATGATGCACGGGATTGATAAATTACAGGAGAACAACGTGCCCATTTACGATGTGTTTACCCCCATGCCTATTCACGGAATTGAAGATAAATTAGGTATTAAGCGCTCTCGTTTGCCTAAAGCGGCCTTTGGTTTTGGTTTGCTAGGTACACTTACTGCCTTTACCATGTTGTATTACATGTTAGTATACGATTGGCCTATGAATATTGGTGGTAAACCAGCCTTTGCTGCTCCAGATTTTATTCCAGTAATGTTTGAGTTAACGG
>CAIKLL010000052.1 GCA_903828265.1 uncultured Rickettsiales bacterium | reverse complement strand
TGGTTGGTTTGGAGTAAGCGATATATGTTCTCTCTATCGTAGAGAGTAATTCTGTGGTATTTTGTCATTAGCAACACTGGCTTTGTATTTTTGAATGAATTCAAATATACAGTGTTGCGCTAGATTATTAAACTGGCCATCTGTTAATTTGGTCAATACTGCTTCTAAGCTGTTCAACGCGAGGTAACATAGAGCAAAGGGTTTGCAGAGGACCAAGAATTCTCCATATTAACATTATTGTAGCGATTAATGCTCCCATAGTAAGGGTATTATTCCAAATAGAATGTATACCGAAACTAACGACTGCAACGCCCGATAGTAATGATATGGCATGGGCCGCAGTCTCAATTATAGAAGATACCATGTTCGATTTAAAGCTAGTAGTGGCAGCATAACTAAGTTTGTCTTTATAACGGAGCCACCAGTTCCGAGACATTCCGTTTTGATGTAGAGAATGCATTTTTATAAATGTTTCCATACCAAACTGTTGTCTGTGAGAACTGGCTCGAGCTGCTGTTCTTGTAGCTAACCTGATCTTTGACTGATAATAAGCAAGGAGTATAGTAAATAAAATAACGACAATTATTGGAATATAAACTAATTGGCCGGCAAGCAGCCATATAGCTGTTAATAATATAACTGTAAAAGGTAACTCGACTATTACGGTAAATAAAGGTCCGGTGAAAAATTTCCTTACTGATTCGAAAGTTTTAATTCTTGAAAGTTGTGAAGAAATTGAAGCACTTTCCGTATAGGCTGCTTTCATAAGTAGTAATTTTTCAAAAATCGTATTGCTTACTATATTATCAAGCCTAACTCCAAGCCAAACTACTAACCTTAATCTAATCATCCTAAGGACTGCTTCACCTCCTACTGCGATTATTACCCCTATTACTAACTGTACTAGAGTGTCGGTCGATCCGGAGCCTATTACAGTATTGTATATAGACATAATAAAAAACGGCATAGCCAATGCCAAAAGGTTTATAATTACACTAGTTAAAACAATTTCATTAATAATCGGTCGAAACCTATTAAATATTACTCGAAACCAGGTAAAGCCTGCGGCTTTTTTAGTTTGATTATCTTCTTCTATTTTCTCTAGATTATTCTTTTCAAAAAAATAAGCCTCTCCTAGAAATTCTTTTTTAGCTTGAAACTCTACAATTTGCTTTTTGCGGGCATGAAATGCCGAAAAATATCCTTCTTTTTTAGTTAAAATTACAAGAGGAGAAGCATTTAACTTATGAGGTATATAAAGACAAGGAAGTAGCCTTTCATCAATTTCATTGATATTGATTACTGTAGTGTGGCTGGTAAAGCCTAGGTTAGCCATAGTATTTACAATATCAAGCAAATCTATATTCCTATTCCTTACATATGGTAAAGAATCAAAAAGATTTTTTGCGTTTCCATCCCATTTTAATGAAGAAAGTAGCATAGCAAGGGAGCTTGCAAAAAGATGGCTGTCCTCAGATAAATTAGGAAGTAAATTATGCAGTGCGCCAAGGGAAGTGCGTAAGAATCAGTTGGTAAGAATCCGACCTATGCAAAGGCTAACCACCAGCATAGAACTAACCATTGCATTGTGGGAGGTGACAAACACAATGAAGCCAATGGTAAGGACATATCAGG
>CAIKLL010000051.1 GCA_903828265.1 uncultured Rickettsiales bacterium | reverse complement strand
GCCTGATATGTCCTTACCATTGGCTTCATTGTGTTTGTCACCTCCCACAATGCAATGGTTAGTTCTATGCTGGTGGTTAGCCTTTGCATAGGTCGGATTCTTACCAACTGATTCTTACGCACTTCCCTTGGCGCACTGCATTTTATTCTGCCGGCCAAAGATGCTCCGCTCTACGAGTACTCTATATTCAAGAAGAAATATATGATAATCTATATAATCTAATTAGGGAGGCTACCGAAATATTAAAAATCAGCGACACTACCGATTTCAGTAGTGATATAGGAGCAGTTATCGATCGGAAATCTTTCGACAATCTAGCTCGCCACATTTCTTACATGGAAAAAGCAGGCTTTAAAATATATTCTCACCCACAAAATAATAGTTTAAAAGACGGAAACTATTTTTATCCTCATATTATAGAAATTAATTCAATTAATGATATTCCAGGAGAAAATTTTGGACCAATATTACATATAATAAAATATAAAAGTAATGAAATTGATAAAATAATAGATGAAATTAATAATTATGGTTTCGGTTTAACTTTTGGTATCCATAGTAGAATCGAAACAAAAATAGAATATTTAAGATCCCGGATTAAAGCCGGTAATATTTATACTAATAGGTCAATTGTCGGAGCAAAAGTAGAATCTCAACCTTTCGGTGGTGAAAATAAATCCGGTACTGGATTTAAAGCTGGAGGCCCTCACTATTTGCTTAAATTTATGCTAGAGAGAACAACGTGCTTTAACCTTACAGCGATAGGAGGTAATGTAGAATTATTAAGAACACAACTCGAACCGGTAAGTTAATAGTGTTTTACAATTAGTACAAATTAAACTGTAAGGTGCCACCATAAATTTGTTTGCGTTTCTGAAATTAATATTGAGTTATGCCTACTTATGTTTTTTAGACAATTCTAAATTATCTAGGTTTTATTTAAGAAGCTTAATCATAAAATATATTTTTCAAACTTGTTTTTTTCAGACTTGTAATTATCAGCATCAGGCAACGGGGGTTTTTTAACAGTAATATTCGGCCATTTTGTAGATAATTCTTTATTAATTTCCACCCATTTTATTAAATCGGCAGATTCTTCTTTGATAGCATCTACTGGACATTCCGGTACACAAACACCGCAATCTATACATTCATCCGGGTTAATTACTAACATTAATTCTCCTTCGTAAAAACAATCAACCGGGCATACTTCTACACAATCCGTATATTTACATTTCACACATTCATCTGTTACTACATAAGTCATAGTTATTTATTATTTTTAATTTTGTACATAACAATTCTTGCCCTTATTAAAAGGACAAAAACAAAATACATTATAAAAGAACCAAACATAATAAAAAGCGGTAAAAGCATAGATGGATGGATGGATGGTCCACCTATTTTAAGGATACTTGCCGGTTGATGCAAACTATACCAGATATCCACCGAAAATTTGACTATCGGTATATTAATCAGGCCTATTATAGCCATAACTGAAGCAGGTTTTTCGGCTCTAATTAAACTATTACCGCTATTAATGATGGCTATATAACTAATATAAAGGAAGAATAAAACAAGCATAGATGTAAGACGGGCATCCCACACCCACCATGTCCCCCAGATAGGCTTACCCCAAATCGATCCTGTAACCAGGGTAATTAAAGCAAATCCTGCTCCAATTGGTGCCGCGGCTACTGCTAAAACATAAGAAATTCTTGCTTTCCATACTAAACAAGAAAAACTGCAAATAGCTATAAAAGTATATACTCCAAGGCTCATCCATGCAGCTGGCACATGTACATACATTATCCTTACCATTTCTTTCTGCTGGTAATCTTCAGGAGAAGCATAGAAAGAAAAATATAATCCAACCGGAAGCGAGAATAAAAACAAGTACCCGGAAAGAGGTATTAAATATTTGCTAATCTTTAAAAATAAGGTAGGCGAAAATAGTCGATACATAAAAGTTTATTTATTTTATCATTATAGCAGTTAATATGTTTTGATTATATACTTCACCTGTATGTGTAGACCTTCGATAACTAGGATATTTATCTGACATTCTGTACGTATCCTCGTTAATATGTTTGACAACGCTGATATTTGCCTGCATAAGCTTAATTTTGACAAATGATGGAAGATCAAATAAATAATGCCCAGGTTTAATTGACGGTAAAAATAGAACTTTATAGCTACTTGAATCAGCAATAAAATTCTCATAAAAGTCTTGTGTTACTTCATAAGATTCTTGCACGATAGCCGGCCCTACTACAGCCATTATATTACTGGCACCTTTTTGTCGCATTCTATAAGCTAATTTATCTATAATATTTAATTTAGCACTGCGCCAACCGCAGTGGGCAGCGCCAATAACTTTACCATCATCACTTGCAAATAATAGCGGTACACAATCAGCAGTACGAATTGCCAAAATAATGTTTTTTTGAGTAGTAACCGAAGCATCGCCTTCAGGCCAATTATTTAACTTGAAATCTAATTCTTCAGCACAAACAACTTTATTGCCATGAACTTGGTTTAATAATAATATATTCTTAGCATCAAAATCACTTAACACTTTATCTATATTACTTTTGACTTGACCTTTTTTTATCTGATCTTCAAAAGCATGTATATTATAACTATGAGTGGAACCTTGGTAACTTTTATCAAAAATCTTGTAATATACTTTATTTTTGATTAATTCTGTTACGTTCATGATCTTTAAATAAGCACTTAAAATATGTTTGAAAATAAACTAACAGATAGAAAGAAAGAATACAATATCTTAAAAAAAATCGAAAATAGTTTTAAAAAAGAGTTTAATTTGACACCATGCCTTGGGGCGGAACTAGAGTTTTATCTTACAAACTTTACAGATATTTGGCAATTGACCAAACTAGAAGAAGAGATAGAGCAAAAAATAAAAAAAGAAAAAGGACATAATCAATATGAAGTCGAGATTCCGCCTTCAACTGATACCGCTTCTTATCCAGCTATTATATACAAGATCAAAAGAACCATTAAGGAAAAAGCCAGAAAATTAAACCTTGAAGCTAATTTTAAGTCCAAACCATTTATAAATGATTATGGTAGTAGTATGCACATCCATTTTAATTTTCTTGAAAATAATGATGTAGAAACACATGCTAGGATTTTATGCCATTATTTACCGCTAACAATTACAGCTTTTCTACCTAAAGAAGAGGACTATAAAAGGCTTGATAGCAGGTTCATGGCTCCAACCCACATTTCTTACGGTAATAATAACCGTACTACCTTGATACGGATACCGGACAGCCTACCTAAACGGATTGAGCATAGATTAGCTTCGGCAGATGCAAACCCTTATGAGGTAATATATGCCATTTTAAGCTCAATTTATTCGGGTCTTAAACATCCGGAGGAAATAACCAAGCTAGATAAAATTTATGGAAACGCATACGACCCACAATATAATTTAGTAAAAATATTACGGAACAGTTAATCCCTATATTTTTTGAAATTACTTACCCTGGGTAAGAGAAAATAATTTCTCAAGTTGGTTTTCAATAGTAAAATTATCCATGAAAATTTGATAAGCTTGTTTAGTTTTTAAATATACCTTATCTGGATTAGCTTTTGCCCACTCAATATGCGATTTAATAGTATAATAAATTTGCGCACTACTGGCAAAGGCATCATAATATAGCACACTATCACCAAAAAACTTTTTTAAGAAGCCATTCTGATCAGATATTACCAAAGCCCCACTAGTTACAGCTTCAGCAATTCTAGAAGTCGGTATCCCCTCTAGCATATGTTCTTGATTGTGGATTATCAAAGCTATGCCATATTTCTGTTGCTGTAGTCGCAAGTTTTGAAGAGGATTACCGAAAGCCTCCATTTTACCTAAATAAGCTTTCCCTAAAAATCCAAGATACCCTTCTACGCCGATACCGACTAATAATTCATCATTTGCTAGTTTCTTTAGACTTTGCGCTAACCTTAAGCTTTCTCTATTACATCCCCATAATGTACCTGTAATTAATGCTTTATGAATGGAAACCTCCGCATACTCTTCTTGTCCATGGGCAAGATATAAAGGTATTACTGGTTTGTTTTGTCCTGTCTTCTGGATTATTTTTTGTAATAATTCGTTATTTCCATGAACAAGGCTATGAAGATCAACATAAGCATCATATTCATTTAAATGCTCCCATACTTTTAAAAACTTTCCACTACTTGAAAATAGTGAATCCAAAGGCATATTTAAATAAGTGATATTATAACCAGATGGTAAAATATTAACGTGATGGGTTACCGCTAAGTTAAATTGTGGGTTAAAAATATAATTTATAATACTAGTACTTACCTTATAAAAATGAGAGGTAAGCCAAAAATGACTGAGACTTTCAGAAAATTTAACTCCGCTATAATCATATCCGAGTTTATCGGCAATGATAACTATTCGATCATATAGGATACCCTCTCCAATTCGGTCATGAACACTATATAAGGAAAATCTTTTTTCCGAAAAGTTACCCTTTACCAAATTACTCCAGAAGTTTTTTGAATAATCAATTTCAAAAAGAAATATCCAGATCAAAAATGTGCTATATAAAAAGCATAATTTTAAAAAATTTGAGAAGTTTAGAACCTTTCTTATATGCCAACCACGAAAAACAATTTTAAAAATATTATAACAACTTATTAATATGGCCTTAAAGTGTTGGCATATTTCAGACATTTAATAACTCTGGAAAAAATTTACAAAAACTTACAAACTTCGTCAAAATCTAGTCGCGGTAATTTAGGGTAAGGATTATCACCATCTTTATAACCAAGGTTACAAATAAAATTTATTCTATAATTAGTATTTTTGAAAAAAGCTTCATTGAGGGCGATTGGATCAAACCCAGACATAGGTCCACAATCTAATCCCATACCTCGTGCTATCATTATAAAATAGGCAGCTTGCAAAGTAGAATTACGTAAACCTTCCCTATCAAGAACCTCCTCAGTAGATTTAGCCAATAAATCTTGTAAAGACTTACCGGTTGGATACAATTTATCCATTTTTTCGTAGAACTTCATATCATAAGCAAACAATACAGTCACTGGCGCTGATTTTATTTTAGCGATATTTGCTTCCATCGCTGCTTTACATAGCTTTTCCTTTTCAAGGTCACTTTGCACAAAAACTATGCGTAAAGGACAACCATTGGCAGAAGTAGGACCAAGTTTCATCAAATCATAAATTTTTATTAGCAGTTCCCTAGAAACCTGTTTATCTGAAAATTTACTACATGTTCTGTCACTAAATATACTGTCTATAGTTCTCATTAGATACCTCCCTTATTTTAGTTAGCTTTTTGCTCCAGTAAATTAACATTGCCTAGAACAAACCCTTTATCTGAAAACTCAATATCAAAATTTACTTTATTTGTTATTATATTACTGAATTCTATAGCTGCGGCTTTAGCAATAAAGCGTTTTACATAAGATTTCGAAAAAATAAAATCATCAGGTACTAAAATGTTGACTAAATTTTCATAATCTACCAATTCGACCGATATTTTTCCTTCTGGCTGCGTGTTCCGAGATAGAGCAACAGAGCCTGTTAAATCACAAGAAGCATTATCAAGGTTGATTTTTATATGTTTTATCTCCATCTTATGATCAAAATTATTTCCTTCCGTAAGGGGATTATTAGCTACATTTATAATATAATTAGCATCTAATATTAGACTTGCGTTAATTACGTTACTTCCGCTAAATGAGGATTTGTAATTACCTGCTAAATTTAATGAAAAATTTTCGGTATCCTTTAAAAGGTTACTACTAAGTTTGAAAGCAAATTCAGAAAGATTAAATAATTCTTCACCATTAATATTAAAAATAGCTAAGTAAGGGTTAGCAACCTCAATACTTTTGATAAGCTTTCTTAGAGAGTTAGATAAATCAATTTTATAAAGCACATCAACAAAATCGACAAATCCAATTATATTTTGTTCACTGTTAATCTTATATGCTGTTGAAGGTTCTTCACTGGCACTACTATAATATAGATTTTTACCAAAATTTAATTCGGCTTTTCCAAATTTATAATCGAAGGTACAATCCATGTAATCACTATATATTTCCCGTGAAGTGTCCTGATCTATTATAGTAATTTTAGGAGATACAAATCTGACTTTCCAACCAAAAGGAAAACCTGATATACTAGAATCAGTGTAAGATATTTTAACATTATCCGTTTGAGAATTATTAATAAAAGATATAACTTTAAATCTTGCAAAATGTGCCAACGCCATCCAGCTAACTACAAATAAAATTATAAAAGCTAAAGCTATCTTACGTATCACAACAGAATTTTTAAATTGATATGTTTCTAGTAGCCGAAGGGACTCTGACTCTCATTCCATCTAGCTCTTTCGTCAAAATTATTTGACATCCTAGCCTTGAAGTATGTGTAAGACCAAAAGCCAAGTCAAGCATATCTTCCTCCGCTTCTGTTGGTTGTTCTAGGATGTTGTAAATTTTCTCTTCTAATATTACATGACAAGTAGCACATGCAAGAGATCCTTCACATGCTCCTTCCAGATCAATATTATTCTCATGAGCAACTTCTAGAAGAGATAAACCAATTGAAGCATCAACTTCTATTTCTTTATCATTTTCAATAAAAATTATCTTTATTTTTTCCGGTTTCATAATATCACTAATTTATCGATTCTATTTTTATTAATTTTTTAAGGTGGAATAATTTTAATTTATATAAATATATAATACCGCACTACTTTTCAAACAACCCTTTAAACCAATTCGCCGGTAACACTTGTGGCAAGAGCTTTGGTAATTTTTACATTAACAATTTTACCAAGCAAGGATTTATCGGCATTTTCAACATACGCAGATTGCATGTAGGGCGTTTTACCTACTATGTGATCGTTATACTTCCCCTCTTTCTGGAACAATACAGGGAAAGTTTTACCGACACAATATTCATTAAATTCCAATTGCTGCTTTGCCAGCTCCCGTTGTAGAATCATTAGACGCTCGGTTTTAACCTCTTCCGGTATTTGTTCTTTGGTTGCCGCAGGTGTTCCGGGTCTTGGGCTATATTTAAAGGAATAGCATTGACCGTACCTAACCCTTTTTACTAAATCCATAGTATCGGCAAAATCTTCATCCGTTTCTCCGGGAAAGCCGACTATAAAATCAGATGAAAGAACAATATCAGGCCGCGCTGCTCGGAGTTTATCGATAATTACAAAATATTCCTCCCGAGTATGTTTTCTATTCATCATTTTTAACACCTTGTTTGAACCCGATTGGACAGGCAGATGCAAAAACGGCATTAATTGATCAATTTGGCCATGTGTACTGATCAAATCATCAGTCATATCCCTTGGATGCGAGGTGGTATACCTGATTCTTTCCAGACCCTTAACGGTTGAAAGATGGCGAATTAAATCTGCTAAAGAAAATATTTTATCGCCATTTGAACTCTTGCCATGATAAGCATTAACGTTTTGGCCAAGTAAATGGATTTCTTTTGCACCTTTTGCAACTAGCGCCATCGATTCCCGGTATATTTCTTCCGGTATTCTAGAAAATTCTGCCCCTCTAGTATACGGTACGACACAAAAAGTACAGAATTTGTCACATCCTTCTTGAATTGAGACGAAAGCACTGGCTCCTTGACCTGAGTATTGTGTAGGTAAATTATCAAATTTTTCTTCTTCAATAAAATCAAGGTCTATTAAATGCTTTTCAGCCCTTGCTAGCTTAGCTACTAATTCCGGTAACGTATGGTAAGATTGAGGACCGACAACTATATCAACGTAAGGAGCCCGAGCAAATATTTCTTCGCCCTCTGCCTGAGCAACACAACCGGCTACTGCTATTATTATATCTGATCCGTTAGACAATAATTTCTTGTCCTTTAACTTTTTTACTCTTCCAAGCTCTGAATACATTTTTTCAGAAGCCTTTTCTCTGATGTGACAAGTGTTCAAAATTATCATATCAGCTTCATTCATTTCATCTGTTGATTCAAAACCAAATGGGTCAAGTAACTCTTTCATTTTTATAGAGTCATAGACATTCATTTGACACCCATAGGTCTTAATAAAAAGCTTTTTAACCATTGTTATTAATTTAAGATGTTTCGAATATAGTTGATAAATTTTAAAGCGGAATATATCATAATTCTAAAAAATTTTATATAAAATAATTTTATTGTAAATAAATGGAACCCATTAATTGGTATGGCACTTATAGCCTGACCTTGCGCGAGGTAAAACGTTTTATAAGGGTGTACAATCAAACTCTTATAACTCCTGCTATTTCAGCCCTTATATTTCTTGCTGTGTTTGCGCTAGCAGTTGGTGCTAAAAGGCATGAAATAAACGGGATAAAATTTATTAATTTTATGGGTTACGGTTTAATCATAATGAGTATAGTACAAAACGCTTTCGGCAATAGCTCTTCATCTTTAATAATGAGCAAAATAATAGGCTATATTTCTGATATATTAACCCCTCCCCTAGGAAGTAAAGAAATAATAATTGCTTTTACAATTGGTGCAGTTTTAAGAGGTTTAATGGTAGGAATAATAGTTACAATATCTTTAATACCTTTTGTAGAATTTAATTTGTACCACCCACTATTATTAGCCTTTTATATTTTAGCCTCTTGTACGTTACTAGGTAAACTTGGTATATTATCGGGAATGATTGCAAATTCTTTCGATCAGCACTCAGCCATTACAAGCTATTTAATTACCCCTTTGTCTTTTCTATCGGGTACCTTTTATTCAGTAAAGGACCTCCCCCAAATTCTACAACAAATTAATTTTTTAAATCCATTTTTTTATATGATTGATGGATTTAGATATTGTCTTACTAACAAGGCTGATGGAAACGTAATTGTAGGAATATGCTTTTTAGTTATATCCAATATAATAATATATTTGATGTTAGAAAAGTTAATAGATAAAGGGTGGAGAATCAAAAACTAATTCATCTGATAATATAGTAATAAGTTAATTTAATTGCTATTTTTAGGGAGATCCGTATCCTTCTGTGTTTCTGAGGCAACCGGTACTATTTCACTATCAGACCTAAATTTAATATTTATTATTTTATAAGTAGTGGGCTGAAAGCCTAGTAAGAAAACATCCCGTCACCACAATTGCTACTGCATTTTTAATACCAGTTGGGTTTGGATCATAAGAATTAACGTTTAAATAAATACTAAATGCTAACCCCCATAAAACTCCTATTTCAGCATTAAGTGTTCCTGTTAAACATGCTATTTCATGCTTTTTACGAATCAGGTCGCGTAAAATTCCCCCGCCATTAGCTGTAAGAAAGGCAAAAAACGGACCCCAAAGTTCTATTGGCTCTATTTTTGCCATAATAGCTATAGATACCCCTGTAACAATAAAAGAAGCTTGCCCTAGGGCATCCCCAACAACCAATACATTATCCCAGAATTTATCTACTACTTCATCTTCACTAGCTCTTTTATTATAATATTCAATAAGTCTTATTGTTGAAAAGCCTATTAGCACAATTATCAGTATGTAATATATATAAGAAGGCGTCAGAAATATTCCTACTTCTTCTCTATTAATAATAATGTCTCTCATTATTCCACCGCCAACAGAAGGTAGCATAGCAAATAAAAAAGTAGCAAATAAAGTTCCATTTTCTTTTGCAGCAATTGCTATACCGGAAACAGCAAAAGCAATAGTTCCCATTACACCAATAAAATAGAACCACTGTGAATCGATTGTCTGCATTAACATTACAGGGTACAAATAGGTTTTAACTATTTTCTTATATTCAGCACTATTAGAAAATTTTTTTATTTGAGTATTAAATCTATCCACTAATTCAATAGGAACAGATTTCTTACTAAACATAAGGTGTATTGGAGTTTTTATATTTAACTGTACCTCTTTAATGTGCGAGTTGATTTTGTGAGTCAATATTGCTGCGGCCCCTACAATTCTATCTGATATAAAACCGTCTATTTCTCCATGAATAAGACCTTGCAAAGCAGCAACATCATTATCATAAGCAACTATTATATCGTTATTAGCCTCCTCTTTGATAAATAGGTTAATTTGAGGATCAGCATAGATAAAACCTTTCGTTATTCCTAAAACGAAATTCTGCAACCTAACTTGAGCTAGAAACTCAGAAATGGACTTAAAACTTAGCTCCTTATCGCTATTATTCATCATAAAGAGTGAATTTTCTTCATAGCGATATGGGACTGAAAAATAGACATATTCAGCTCTTGCATCGGTATACGTCGCACCAGAAGCAATATCACGTGTACCATCTTTGAGGTCTTGTTGATGTTGTTGCCAGCCAACTGGCTCAGTATTAATAGTAACACCCACAAGATGAGCAATATTTTTTACGAGTTCAATATCCATACCGACAAGGTTATATCCTTCTGCTGTCAGTCTGTTAAATTGATATGGCTCCCATAGATACCATCCACCACGCAAAATCTTCTTATCTAAACCGTCATTACAGTTATAATTAGTATTTTTAACACTTATACCCTCACCTCTTGTATTAATATTGTCATTTGCCAGGACGCAACCTATATACAAATTAAAAACAACTAATAATAAGAACTTATACCTAGAAATTAACATTTTATAAGCCGTTGATGTATTTCCTTAATATAGTTAAGCTACATGAATAAATGGATTAAAGAAAATTATTGGAAATAATTCTTATTAAAAACAAATTAATAGTTGATTTTTAGCTACATAAATCCTAGCTATTTAAAAGGATTATTATATCGGTTTTAAATTAATGAATTTGGAAAGAAAAGAATTATGCTCTTTTAGCTCATTGTCAGTTGGGGTTATTATTATTCTATTACCTTTTCCGGTATATTTAATGGCTTGCTCATCCTTCATTATTATATTCTCCTCTATTTCTCTTAAAGAGAAACTAACTTGTCTTCCCCCTGATAATTCAACGTATACCTCAGACAGTAAGTAAGCATCTTTAAGAGCTCCGTGGAACTGTCTATTTGTATTGTCCACTTTAAACCTTTTACATAAAGCGTCCAAATTTACCCGTGCTCCTGGAAAAGCTCTTTTGGCAATTATTAAAGTATCTATAACTTCGGCAAGATCAATAGAAGGTAAGTTCAACAATGTTAATTCATAATTCAAAAATTTTATATCAAACTGAGCATTATGAATAACTAGCTTAGCATTATGAATAAAATTAATAAATTCGTGAGCAATATCCCTAAATAAAGGCTTATCTTGGAGAAACTCACTAGATATTCCATGAATACGGTAAGCGTCTTGAGGTACGTCTCTTTCCGGATTAACATAATAATGGAATTTGTTTCCGGTTAGGACCTTATTAATCATTTCCACCCCACCGATTTCGATAACTTTATGTCCATCCCTTGGATCAAGTCCTGTAGTCTCCGTATCTAGAATAATCTCTCTCATGCCAATTTTACCTTGTAAATAATTTCCTTAATCTGCAACTCTACATCTAAATCTGTATTTATTTGAAAATTTGCTAAATTTTTCTTTTCCTCTTGAGGTAATTGAATATTTTTTATTTTATTATAAATTTTTAAATTAAAATTCCCCCTTTTTTGTGCTCTAGTTTTTCTACTTTCCTCATTACAGTAAACGCATATAGAATAGTCAAAGTAAGCATCAAAGCCTGTCTCAAATAATAAAGGAACCTCTATAAAAATGAATGGTTCTTTAATATTATTATTTTTGAAATCATTAATTCCTTTTCTTACTTTCGGATGGATATACTGCTCAAGTTTTTTCCTTTGGGTGTCGTCATTATAAATTATTTCACTTAACTTCTTTTTATCAAAAATACAAAGCAGTTCTTGCTGAATATTTTGATCTAAATAAAGTTGTTTAACATATTCATCACATGAAAAAGTCTTATATCCTGCTTTTTCCAGGTATTTTAGAACAAAAGTTTTTCCTGAAGCAAAACTTCCAGTAATAGCAATAGATTTCATTTGCTCAAATGCCGCATTTTTTTATGTTCGTAATAATATTTCATTATTATAGCAGCTGTTTCTTCTATGGAACGTCTTGAAACATCAATAACTTGCCACTTATTTAGTGAACATAATCTTCTTATCTCCCGACACTCTTCTTGAATCACTTTAATATTAGTATAATCTGAATTTTCCTTAATTTGTAACAAATTCATCCTGTTTTCTCTTATCTCTACAAGGATACTCGGATTAATAATAAAGCCAAAAATAATGGGTTTACTCAGCTCTTTCAAAACAGGCGGAAACTCTGAACCACAAACAAAAGGAATATTTGCAGTTTTAAAACCATTATAGGCAAGATAAACTGAAGTTGGAGTTTTAGAAGTTCTAGAAGGACCTATTAATATTATGTCAGCTTCATCTAAATCCTCTAGAATTTGTCCGTCGTCGTGTTTTAAGGAGTATTCTATAGCTTCTATTTTGTCAAAATAAGTTTCATCAAATTTATTTCTAAAACCAATATTGTCACTTGTACTAACTCCTAAATAATCTGATATTTCATTAACGATTTTACTAACCACAGAAATACATGGCATTTTTGAGTCTAAACAAAATCTTTTTAGTTTATCTTTTAATGTATTATTTGAAATAGTATATAATACAATACCAGGTTTTTGCGATATCTTTTTTAACGCTTCATTAAGTAAATCTTCCGTCCTAGTCATCGGCCAATGATATTTTTTTACCTCTATATCACTAAATTTAGCTAAGGCAGTATTGGCAGCATATTTTACTGTTTGACCGGAGGATTCTGAAACTAAGTGAATTATAAGTTTTTTCATTTAATATAATACACATTTACATTGTGGATAAGTTATATATCTAATAGGCCTTATACTTATCCTTATACTTATAAATATAACTAATTAAAAGCTAAAGAGCGCACATGCAAACCTCAATAAACCTACATAGTGTATAAAATAGTGAATTAATTATATACTCCTTAAATCTATTAGTATATAAACATCAAAAATACAATTTATCCACACCAAAAGTACTAACCAGGATTATATGTTAATAATCCGTATATCCTTACCAAGAAGGCAAATTTATTAAGATTCTACCATAGGGTAAATAGTTGATAATTATGTGGATAAATAATAATCTACATTATTATTTAGATAACAACAACTTATAATAAATATATAGTTTACTAATTTATTCAGTATAAAATTATGACTGTTTTGCAAGACACATTTAAACGAAAAAATAATAATATTCCTATTTGGTTTATGAGACAAGCAGGAAGATACTTACCTGAATACATGGAGATAAGAAAAGATAGCAGCGACTTTCTAGAATTATGTTATGATTCTGAAAAAGCAAAAAAAGTTACTCTTCAGCCTATTGATAGGTTTGATTTTGATGCAGCTATCATTTTCTCAGATATATTAGTATTACCTCATGCGTTAGGTTGGAAAGTTGCCTTTAAAAAAGGAGAAGGCCCAATTTTGCAAAAATTCGAAACAGATAAGGACCTGCTTTATATAAATAATGATTTCGATAAAAAAATAAATTGTATATACGATACGGTAAATAAAGTTAGGCTGTCTTTAGATAAAAACAAATCACTAATTGGATTTGCTGGTAGTCCATGGACTGTAGCGAGTTATATGCTCGAAGGGAAAGGTAAACAAGATTTCTCTGTCAGTAAAAATTTTCTTTATAATAATAAAAAACTAGCACTGCAATTAATCGATATTATTACAGAAAAAACTATTGAATATTTGCTAGGTCAAATAAATGCCGGCGTAGATATAATACAATTATTTGATTCCTGGGCAGGGGTTTTATCCGGAGAAGAGTATGAAGATTTTGTTATAAAACCTACAAAGAAAATTGTAAGCTTAGTAAAACGTAAATACCCAAGCTTACCTATCATAGGGTTTCCAAGAGGTTCTGGTTATTTATATCAGGAATATATAGACCAAACCGATATTGATGCTATAGGAGTAGATCAGTTTGTACCAATCAATACTATGAAAAAGTGGCAAGAGAATATTATTGTTCAAGGAAATTTTGATCCGGTTCTGCTACTTGGAAAAAAAGAAATTATTGAGAAAAAAGCCAATGATATTTTGACATGCCTTGATAGTAAAAATTTCATTTTTAACCTTGGGCATGGTATTTTGCCGAATACTCCGGTAGAGAATGTTCAATTTTTAGTAAATTATGTCAGAAATTATCAAAAATAAAAAGAAAGTAGCTGTTGTTCTTTTCAACTTAGGAGGTCCCGATAGCTTGAATGCTGTAAAGCCTTTTCTTTTTAATTTATTTAACGATCAATATATTATTACTTTACCTTCTGTACTGAGGTTTTTAGTAGCGAAGTTAATTTCTATCAGAAGAGAGAAAGTCGCTAAAACCATTTATGCTAATACTGGGGGTAAATCACCGATTTTAGATGAAACTTTAGCTCAAAAAGAAGCTCTAAAGGAAGAGCTTATCAATAGTTCCGATATCACTTTTGAATTATTTATTTGTATGCGCCATTGGCATCCAATGACTAAGGAAGTTGTAAAAAATATAAAAAATTATGAACCAACCGAAATTATATTACTCCCTCTTTATCCCCAATTTTCTACTACTACTACTGCTTCTTCCTTAAACGAATTTGGTAAGAATTTAAGGAAAGAATTTATGGATAAAGTAAAGTTAAAAACAATATGCTGTTATCCATTAGATGAAGGCTTTATTGATTCTCATGTAAAATTGATTGAAGCTAAACTTAATGATAAACTGGATTTAAGTAATTATAGAATCTTATTTTCAGCTCATGGTTTACCGGAAAAAATAGTAAAATCAGGAGATCCATATCAGTGGCAGATAGAACAAACGGTTTTTAAAATAATTAACAAGCTCCAGTTACTTCCAAAATTTAAAAATATAGATTATAAAGTTACATATCAAAGTAGAGTAGGACCATTAAAGTGGCTTGAGCCTAATACGGAAGATGAGATAAAAGTAGCAGGTAAGCAAAAGAAATCGTTAATAATAGTTCCTGTAGCATTTGTTTCTGAACACGTGGAGACTTTAGTTGAACTAGATATAGAATATAGACATATAGCCGCTGAATATAATGTAGACTATGTTAGAGTACCAACTTTAAGTACTAATGAACTATTTATAAAATCATTGGCAAATATGATTCTAACTTTTTCCTATAAGAATTCTAGTTGCTTATCGTCTAGTAATTTTAATAGAATATGCCCGGATATTTATAGCAAATGTCCTTGTCAAGAAGCTAAATAAAAAGTGTAGGTTTTATAATGGAAAGATATTTTTTATGGTATAAAGCTATTCATGTCGTAGCTGTTATTTCTTGGATGGCAGCGATGTTTTATTTACCAAGGTTATTCGTTTATCACAGTAAACCTAATATTACTCCGGAAATGGATGATACCTTCAAGTTGATGGAAAAAAGATTACTTAGAATAATAATGAATCCAGCAATGATAGTTACTTATATATTCGGTTTTTTGGTAGCTTATATATATGGTTTTGTTGCGCTGGGAACTTGGTTTCATATAAAAATGGCTGCAGTACTAGCTTTAACTATTTTGCATGGAGTACAAGCAAAATGGGTAAAAGATTTCGCAAAAGGTAAAAATACCCACACGGAAAAATTTTATAGAGTTATCAATGAAATCCCTGTAGTTTTTATGATAATTGCCGTTGTTATGGTTATAGTAAAACCATTCGAATAACTTAGAAAAACATTTTCTATATTTACCATCTGGTATATTTGTATTATAATAAGGTTAATTTTTGGTTAGAAATTTATTACTTATTTTATGGCCATTTTGGAAATAATTACTGCACCTGACCCTGTTTTAAAAAAGAAAGCTCAACCTGTTGAATCAGTTGATGATAATATTAGGGAAATTATGGATAATATGCTTGAAACCATGTACCATAACAAAGGTGTAGGTCTGGCTGCTAACCAGGTAGGCATTTTAAAAAGGATCATCGTTATGGATTTGCAAGATGAAGATGATACTAAAAGAGCAGAAGGGTTCTACCCATTATTTATGGCAAACCCTACTATAACTGATTGCTCGAAAGAAATGATAGAGGCTACAGAAGCATGTCTTTCCGTTCCTGATCAAAATATAGTTGTATCTCGGCATGCTTCTGTTAAAATTAAATATCTAGATTACAATAATGAATCTAAGGAATTAGAAACTGATGGTTGGCTTGCACGAGCTATTCAGCATGAAACAGATCACTTAGAAGGGAAACTATTGTTAGATTATTTATCTCCCTTGAAAAAGAACGTAGCGATCCGTAAGTTAACAAAATTAAAGAAATTCTTTACCGCAAATTAGCTGTAAATAGCTAAAAATCATAAAAACATTGATCGATTTATCCATTATCATTTTAAAGAAATTTTTTCGTATATTTATAATTTTATATATTTGTATTAATTGACTAGATAGGGGTAATCAATTATAATTTTACTTCTGATTTATCAGAATCATATTTGAGATTAAGTACTAGGAGATAGCTAAAACATAAATAGGATATTTAGTAAATTTTCTAAATCTCTACAATTTAATGAGGAAATTAAAGAATTGGATAAGTTTAACAAACCCATTATTGAATTAAAAAATATAAGCAAAAGCTTTAATACGGAACCTATCTTAAGCAATTTTAACTTTACTCTTTACGACAATAAATTTATTACAATATTAGGTCCTTCTGGGTCAGGTAAAACTACTATTATAAAATTAATAGCCGGTTTTGAGTCGTTAGATAATGGAGATATATTTCTTAACGGTATAAAGGTAAATGATTTACCTGCCAATAAGCGGGAAGTCAATACCGTATTCCAGAATTATAGTCTGTTTCCTCATATGAATGTTTATGATAATATAGCTTTTGGTCTTCGGATGAAAAAGAAAAGCCAAGATTATATCGATAAAGCTGTCCGTGATTCTTTAAAAATGATCAAAATGGAGAAATTTGCTGACAGGAAACCAGGAGAGTTATCTGGTGGGCAACAACAGCGGGTAGCAGTTGCAAGGGCCATTGTTAATAAGCCACTAATTTTATTACTTGATGAACCTCTTAGTGCTCTTGACGAAAAACTCAGAAAGGAAATGCAGGTAGAACTTAAATCGATGCAAAGGGATTTAGGAATCACTTTCATATTAGTAACTCATGATCAGGAAGAGGCTTTATCTATATCTGATACCGTAATTGTTCTCAATAATGGCAAAATAGAGCAAATTGGCTCTCCTCAGGAAATCTATCAAACTCCTGTCAATAGTTTTGTGGCCAGCTTTGTAGGAGAACTGAATATATTAGATGCTAAAATTGAAGCTGTGGAAGAGAATTTAGTGTCAGTAATTGTTGAGGAAGAATGTAAATATCAATTAGAGAATAAAAATAACTTTTCTACGGGAGAGCAAATTAAAATATTAGTTAGGCCAGAAAACTTAAGACTATCCTTAGAAAAAGATTCTATAATCCCAACTAAGTTAAAAGGTAAAATTACCCAAACTAAATATCGAGGAGCTTTACTTGATTATGTTATAATTCTTGATAATAGTAAAAAAGTAACGGCAACGCTTTTGCAAAACAAAAAAGAAGGGATTTGTGAATACAAAATAGGAACTGAAGTTTTTGTGGAATGGACGATTGGTTGTGAGGTGCTAACTAAATGATGAACAAAGACCTTTTCAAACATTTTACAATTTTAACAATTGTGGCTTGGTTAACAGTTTTTGTTTTGATACCAAATATTGGAGTAATAGTAACAAGTTTTCTAGAAAGAGAGGAAGCAGATTTTGTAAGCTTTACCTTTACCTTAGATAACTACAAGAAACTGCTATCTGTAATGTATATTAAAGTTTTTTTAAAGAGTTTGGCTATAGCTCTTTATGTTACTATTTTATGCTTGGTGTTTAGCTACCCATTTGTATATACAATCTCTCAAACCATTAAAAGTATAATCATTAAAGATTTCTTGCTAATTCTGGTTATAATACCTTTTTGGACAAGTTCATTAATTAGAACTTATGCTATGATGATTGTCTTGAGATCTAATGGATTATTGAACAATTTTTTAATGTATGTCGGGTTAATAGATGAGCCGATAGAACTGTTATATAATTGGGTAGCTGTTACTATTGGTCTGGTATATTCATTACTGCCCTTTATGATATTGCCGCTTTATACTGCTTTTGAAAAACTGGACCGCAATTATATTAATGCAGCTCAAGATTTGGGGGCTGGCAAGATAGATACATTATTAAAAATTATTATACCTTTAACTAAATCCGGAATAGCAGCAGGCTGTATTCTAGTTTTTCTCTCGACGCTTGGAATGTTTTTTATCCCTGAATTGCTCGGGGGAAGTAAAGAAATTTTAGTAGGAAACTTAATAAAAAATCAATTCTTAATTGCGAGGGACTGGCCTTTCGGTACAGCAATAGGTACAGTATTAACTGTTATTGTAGTAATATTGATGGTTATTTATGCTAGGAATACTAAAAATACTGATCAACTAGTGGTATAATTATGAGCAGATTAATAAGGCTATACCCTATATTTATTTATATATTTCTGTACTTTCCTATAATTGTATTGATAGTATACTCATTTAATTCTTCAAAATATGGTACAAGCTGGCAGGGTTTAACCTTAGAGTGGTATAGAAAATTATATTCGAATAGTTTGCTTATAGGATCAACGAAAAATTCTTTTCTAGTGGCTGCGCTTTCGGCATCTATTGCTACCTTAATAGGAACTATATCCGCTTTAGGGTTGTATAGTTATAGGTTTAAAGGTAGAAAAATTTTTTCCTCTATAGTGTATGTCCTAGCTATTTCTCCAGATATTATAATGGGAATAAGCCTGCTTATCTTATTTAACCTTATAAGCATAAATTTAGGATTTTACAGTTTATTGCTTGCCCACATCACTCTTAATTTACCATTTGTAATAATTATTGTTATTTCGCGTTTAAAAACTTTTAACAAGAATCTAATAAATGCAGCCAGGGATCTAGGAGCCGGTGAGTGGACTATATTTACTAGAATTATATTACCACTTATTCTACCTTCGGTCATATCAGGGTGGCTGCTCGCATTTACTTTATCTTTGGATGATGTGGTAATTAGTTTTTTTGTTACCGGACCAAATTTTGAGGTACTACCGTTAACATTATTTTCCATGGCACATTTGGGTATTAAATCGGAGATTAATGCTCTTTGTACCGTAATTTTTGCAGTGACTTTGGTTTTAATTTTTATATCTCATTTTATATTTAGGAGGAAAATATGAAAAAATATATTACGGTGTTTTTTTTAGTTTTTGGAATTCACCTTACCGCCTCAGCTAATGAAATTAATGTATATGTTTGGTCAGAATATATACCGGATAGCATAGTTGAAAAATTTACCGAAGAAACGGGGATAAAGGTAAATCTTTCTACTTATGATAATAATGAGAGCCTATATGCGAAAGTAAAATTATTACATAATTCCAACTCTGGATATGATTTAGTGATGCCCTCTACCTATTTTGTAAGCAAAATGAGAGATGAAGGTTTGTTAATGGAATTAGATAAATCCAAAATCGATAACTTTAAGAATATTGACGAAAGCTTAATAAATAAACCTTTTGATCCAGAGAATAAGTACAGTATTCCATACTTTTGGGGAAGTACGGCTCTTTGTTATAATGCTAAATATGTAAAAGAAAAAGTCGATAGCTTTAATATATTATTTGATCCAAAATATGCCCATAAGATTCTTCTTACTGATGATGTAAGGGAGGTATTTCATGTGGCTCTAAAATTGCTTGGTTATAGTGGTAATGATACTAATGAGGAGCATATAAAACAAGCTTATGAAAAACTAAAAACGTTAGTTCCTAACGTAAAAATCTTTAACTCTGCTTCTCCTAAATTAAACTACATAAACGAGGAGGTTATAATAGGCCTGAATCATAATGGTGAGGCTTATGTAGCATCAGTAGAAAACCCTGATATTAAATATGCTTATCCTAAAGAGGGAGTAATTCTCTGGGTAGATAGTTTTGTTATTCCTTCTAATGCCAAAAATACTGAAGGGGTTTATAAGTTTGTTAATTTTCTTTTGCGTCCGGAAATTGCTAAAGAAATTAGTCAGGCTGTAGGTTTTGCTACAGCCAATAAGGCTGCAAAGGCTTTGCTTCCTAAGGAAATACTGAATAACCCGACAATCTACCCACCTAAAGATGTTCAAGATAAAGGTGAATTCCAAGAAGATGTTGGCGACGCAATAGTGATATATGAAAAATACTGGGAAATGTTGAAGTTAAATAATTAAGCTTTGCAAAGAGCAATAATAACAACTTAAACCCTATGAGATCTAAATTCTGGATTGGCGTTGCTTCGAAAGAACATGTAGAAAATGGCGTTAAATTGGGGATTTGCTAATTTTGCCATGGCAAGATCGGCCCAGCTAAACGCCTCCAGAAAGGGGATTTTGTAATTTATTACTTTTCCAAGGTATTGATGGAAGGTAATGAGTT
This sequence comes from uncultured Rickettsiales bacterium, assembly GCA_903828265.1. Classification (GTDB taxonomy): domain Bacteria; phylum Pseudomonadota; class Alphaproteobacteria; order Rickettsiales; family Rickettsiaceae; genus Megaera. The sequence continues at coordinate 1,788 of CAIKLL010000051.1, read as the reverse complement.
ATACCAAAAATTTACTGCTATAGGTGAGGTAATAGATGATGTCCCTTATCAGGTAGTTAAACCATATAGAAGAAATATTAAGTACCTCAATGCTTGTGAGGTCGATATTAAGCCACTTATTCCTATCTTATCATTTATTAAAAACAAAACTTCATGGGGTTATGTATTTAGATATGGCTTTTTGGAAATAGATCAAGAGTCGTTCGAAATCATTGCAACCCTTATGCTTGGAAGAAACCCTTGTTAGATAAATAGGGGAAAGTAATAAGTTTGAAATTGCTGCTATACCTTTTTAGGTTTTATATTTCCTTTTGAGGAGAAATATCCTATATGCATATGTTATTAGCAAATGGCTGGGTATATAAAAGTTATTGAGACGAAGATATGGCTTGAAAGGCTTTTAGTTTGAAAAAAGGCAACATACCCAGCAAATGCTCAAAAATACTTGCCTGAACTTCTTCGTAATTAAGCCATTTAGTATCCTTAGTAAACACATAAATTTCTATTGGTATACCGTTAGGTGTTGGATCAAGCGTACGTATTAGGAAAGTAAAGCCTTCTTGGTGAATATTTTTATTATTTCTTAGATATTGGCCTATGTAATGTCTAAACATAGTAAGATTGGTAGTTTGACTTTCCTGATCAAATAATGTTTTATTTTCGGCTACGAATTCAAGCATGTAAGGTAGTTTCTTGATTGCATTTAATTCTTTTTGAGTACATATTTTTACTGTACTCATATCTAGACTGATTGCCCTTTTGATGCGTCTTCCTCCCATTTCAAACATTGGACGCCAATTCTTAACCCCGGTGGTTAAAAAGGCCGAGGTTGGAACAGTTGTATAGGTATTATCAAAATTACGTATTACTACTACGGTAATGGTAATTTTTTGGATATCACCATCTGCATTATATTGAGGTAAAGTTACCCAATCACCGACTTGAATAATATTTTGGAAAGTAACCTGTAAGCTTGCAATTAAACCAAGTAGCGTATCTTTAAAAACAAAAGTTAATAATGCGGCTGCTGCCCATAAACTAGCAAATAACGATGAAATAGAAATACCGATTACTAAAGAAAAAATAGCTAATATTGCGCTTACAACTACAAAAATTCTTAAAATTTGTGTATGTAGTTCAATAGCTATTTTTTTATTTAATTCTCGAATATTATATAAATCTGCCGTGGCATTTATAATAGCTAATATAAGAGAAGTAATAGCAAATATTACATATGTGGTTACAATAACGTCTTTTACTTTAATTGTTACGTTATTTATTAAGTTAGACTGATCAAGTATATCGCTCCAGAATTCCAGATATAATGCTAAAAATACTTTTATAATATGTTTGGATAGGTTTTTTTTCTGAAGAATTTCAGCATATTTTTTACTTTTATATCTTATTAGTTTACTAATACCCGGTAGTACTGCAGTTTTGACGGTAATTAAAAATGGATATAAAAAAATAACCATTATAGAAAGAATTATTAATAATTGATACTCTGCGTAAAATGTGTGAAGATTTGTTATAGTAAATAAATTTTCCATAAACGATATATAACTTATTAATGCTTATTAAACCCTGAAGTATAACAACCTAGATTGCTCTTTTCTCTAAATACTATTAAACAATATCATTAGTGGCAAAAGACCCATATTCTTTCGGTATTTTATGATCAGGATGAGTTTCTTTCATAAAGAAAACAATAATAAAAGAAATTAGGAGAGAGATCGGAACAATAACGAGAGCAAATCGGTAATCTTCGCCGCTATAGCACGGTATATC
>CAIKLL010000050.1 GCA_903828265.1 uncultured Rickettsiales bacterium | reverse complement strand
TTCCATTGTGTTATTCTTTTCTTGATAAAACATATTCATTACCCTCTTGTTTATATTAAATTCTAACTCAAAAGGTAAAATGTGTTTTATCGCTTTACAATAGCTTGTACATATATTTTGCTACTGATTTAAAACGAAAGTACAGAAAGAATGTTACACCAGCAAATTTTCTGTATAAGATTGTTAATATCATATGGATATTTGTAGGAATATAGGGGTAGGGCGGGGTGGCTAGTTTTTAGGCAAAAGGTCAAGTTATATTTTATAAAATCCCAGCAACCGAGTTAAGTAATTTTACAGCTGGTTCTTTGGGTGAGCCATCACCATTTACATATTCATAGAGTGTAGCGGTTGAGATGTTAAGCCTTCTAGCTACATCCTTTGCAACAGAAGATTGATCGTTCATTGCGGCCATTGCCATTTTCAGAGTTGGAACATCCATTTTTCGAGGTCTCCCACCCATTCTGCCTCTTGCTCTTGCTGCCGCAAGCCCAGCTTTTGTGCGTTCTATAATTAATTCTCGTTCAAATTCAGCAAGAGCTGCAAACATTCCAAACACAAGCCTGCCATGAGAGGTGGTGGTATCTATTTGAGCTCCTTGACCGGTTAGAACTTTTAGTCCAATATTTCGGCTGTTTAATTCTTCTACAATGTTAACAAGGTCTCTAAGACTTCTACCTAACCTATCTAATTTCCATATGACTAAAGGTGGATGCAAGTCGTTAACGCAAGTTATTGATGGTATTGTTTATCGTAATATCATAAGGTTATCTTCAACTAAATAAAGTTTGGAGAAACAGAAATGAAAAAACTAACGAGGGATGAAAGATGCGAAATATCTGCCTTATACAAAGCGGGAAAAATTCCATCCAAAATTGCTCAGCAATTAAACCGAAGCATCAGTACAATTACAAGAGAATTATCACGCAATAGCATTGATGGAGAGTATAACTTCGTTGCCGCTAACGAAATTGCAACGAAAAGGAGAGGTAAGCACAATAATGCAAAGATTACCTCAGATAATTGGACATATGTTAGATCTTTGATTAGACAAAAGTGGAGTCCGCATCAAGTTGATAAATGGCTTAAGGGGCATCCAGAAGTTGGCTTTACTGTTAGCCGAGAGACTATTTATCAGTATGTCAAAGAAGACAGAGAGAAAGATGGCGACTTATATCTTAGTCTAAGGAGAGTGGGGAAACCCTATAGACACGGAAGATTTAAAGAATATAGAGGTAAAATTAAAGATCGTGTTGATATTACACAAAGGCCAGATATTGTAAATAAAAGGTTACGAATTGGTGACTGGGAAGTGGACAGTGTAATTGGATGCATGAATCAGAGTTCTATTGTTACACTGGTTGAACGATTAAGCCGCTATACCACAATCATTAAAGTTAATAGCAAAGAAGCTGTCGGAGTGGCAGAGGCAATAGTTAATAGGTGCAAAGCCAACAATCTTCCCGTGAAGACGATAACTGGTGATAATGGCCTAGAATTTGCAGAACATGTTTATATTGCTAAAGAATTAGGAATTGACTTCTATTTTACGCATCCATATTGTTCGTGGGAAAAGGGAACAAACGAAAATACCAATGGGTTAATTAGACAATATTTTCCAAAAGGCACAAACTTTAATTTAATTAGTCAGGAGATGCTTGACAAGGTTGAAAAAGAGTTAAATAATAGACCAAGAAGTTGTTTGAAATTTGATACCCCTTCTGAAATTTTGAAGGATATAAAAAAGGTAACAAATTTGCGTTAACGACTTGCATCCACCTATGTCTTCTATTGTAACGATTATTAACAACCAATTACAAAAACCGATTACTTATTGTGCTTACATATATTATATAAAAAATGACTCCCAGCTAAATTTAATTTACGAAGATAGGAAAATAAAAAAGCGTACATTAGATAAAGCTGGCTAATGTGTTTTAACTAGGCAAAGTTTGTTAAATAGGCTAATATAAAATTCAGTATGAGATTTATTAGAATTTAATATGCCGCTTAAGCCAGAACAAATAAATTTAATTTCTTTTATTGATCAAAAGGTAAAAGATATTTTATCCAGCGGCGGTAATGAAATATCAGTAATGATTTCGCTGTTAGATGAAATGCCGCGAGTTAAAACCATTATCGATTCCGCCGATAAAGAAGAGCTGAATAAATATTGCGATTCTCATGACGGATTTTACCGATATATGAAGATATTAGAAAATACCGCAAGTGCCATTGCTAGCGGAAGTATAAAAGTTCCAAAGTAATTCAGGACTTAAGCTCGTTGATTTTTTCAACGGATAAAC
>CAIKLL010000049.1 GCA_903828265.1 uncultured Rickettsiales bacterium | reverse complement strand
ACTTATCTCAAGAACTTCTTGACGATATAGAACAGAGAATGAATAATCAGCCCAGAAAATGCCTTGGTTACAGAACACCTACCGAGGTCTTTCATAATCGCAAATTGCAGTATGTTGCGCTAGATTATTGAATTCGCCCTTCTTTAGTACAACTTGCCTGGTCTACCTTAGCATTTTTTTTTGTGTTGGTTTAAATTTAGCAAACTCCTCAGGATATCTTGAAGCATAATTCCAGTGGCTACCTGAGAGTTGAACGGTAATGAATTGCCTAGCCTTTTTTTCAAGAAGTTTTTCAATATATGGTAGCATCAAACCGTCATGTGAATTCATACTGTAAAGTAAGGATCCCCCGGGAATTATAGAAAATTTTACCTCATCATATAAAGTGGGGGTGCTTTCATAGTACCCGCCTATAGATTGGGTGCTTATCCAAGTTGTATCGTAGCCCAGGGTTGTTAAAACTGAAAGAAAGCCTGTTTCTGATTTTACTTTATCTATATTTTGCTCACTATACCGTGAGAATAGACATGCTATGGAAAGATGAGTAGTATTGTCACAAGAGCGACCCTGGAAAGAATATAAGTTATTTATTTTGTTTAAATAGGGAGTAGTATCTCTTTCATAGCCATTAATACCGAAATTCTTATATCGTGCGGATTCTCCTATTACGAGAACACCCGTTATATTTTCTTTATTATTGGTAATTTGAAAACTGAATTTTTGGCTAATGTCTTGACGGACATGATCTTTATTACCAAAAAAATAAACATAGCTATTGTGCAGATATTGAATTGGGAAATAACTTTTTAAAATTTTAAAGCTAGGAGAAATAATATTGTTAACTGCTAAAAATAAGCAAAATGCTGTTAACATTCTGGAAAAAAAACTTTTAGGTGTTTGCGGGTTAAAATGCTTTATTCCAAATGAGCAAATCGATAAACTGAATATTACCCATATAATAACCCTGTTACTAATTAACTCCGATATTTCAGAGACTCCGGTACCGTAAATAGCAGGCATCATTTTTTCTGTAGGTGCGACCCCAAGATAGAATAGGTAGTAACTGGCGACTGCACCGGTAAAAAAAAGAAAAATAGATCCTATGATGAATATTAGACGGTGGATTGCAAAACCAAAAAAGAAAATAAAAACCGTAATGTAAGTGTAAATAAATTGCTTTAATAATTCAAATATAGCACTAACAAATGATACCTGGTAATATTCATATTTATGTAATACCACACTTGTATTAAACATTAAACAGTATATAAGTGCAAAGATAAGGGCGGTGCTAATTAGAGGTAAGTCTAGTTGTTTTTGAATGAACTTAATCATATTAATCTTTCTAAGCTATTTTTTATAAGGTTTACTACCATGATCATAACCTCTCTGCAAGAGTTTTATAGTTTTTTTGAAGTGTCCAAACCTTTACTGGGAATTGATTATGGTAATAAAAAAATTGGCCTTGCTATTTCTAGTCCGGATCATAAAATAGCTATGCCTCATTCAATAATAGCAGCAAGCGAAGATAGGGAAAAGCGTAATCATATTATTGATTTTATTGTAAAAAACAACATATGTGCAATAGTTGTTGGCTTACCGGTAAATATGGATGGTACCAGTAGCAGTCAGGCAAAAATAGTGACTAGTTTTGTTAATAAATTAGCTAAGGAAACTAATTTACCGATATATTTACAGGATGAGCGTTTAACTTCTAGGGCTGCAGATAATATGTTAAAAAACATGGGATTTAATAGAAGACAAAGAAATCAAAGAGATGATATTGCTGCTGCGAGCCTAATTTTAGAAACAGTGCTGGAATCAGTCAAAAAAATTGTGATTTAGTTGGAAGAGGAGAATATTTAGCATATGTTGGGAAAAGCTTTAGAGTAGGAAAGGTAAGCAGGCACAGGTTGTAGCTGGGTAAGGTGTAGTGATTAAGTAATGAATACTAAAATATACACTTTTTATATCTATTATTATCTATTTCTTTTCTTGACAGTAGCGAGATAACTATGTATCTTTTTCCGAAGAATTAAGTTATATTTTATCAAATAAGAATAGGGATTAAACATGTCTCGTAGGTGCGAATTAACAGGTGTTGGGCTGCAATTCGGTAATAATGTATCTCACTCGCAAAGAAAAACTAGAAGGCGTTTTGAGCCTAACATTAAAATTGTTAAGTGCCGCAGTGAATTAACGGGTCAAGAATATAAGCTGAAAGTAGTTGCACGGTGTTTACGTAGCATTGAAAAAGCGGGGGGATTTGATTCGTATATACTAAACGCAAAGGTTTGTAAGATGTCTGATAATGCCAAATCTATTAGAAAAGAAATTAAAAAAATAAAAGATAAGGTAGAAGTATGAGAAAAGACATTCATCCAAAATATCAGCCTTTAAAAGTCAAAATCGGTAAAGATGAGTTTTTGACTTCTTCTACTCTAACAAGCGGTGAAATTCTGATGGACGTAGACTTTCGTAAACACCCAGCTTGGAATAAGTCAACTCTTAACGTGGTAAATCAGTCCAATAAAAATGTCAGCGACTTTAACAAGAAATTCGCAGGCTTATCTTTTGGTGTAAAAAAGGATTAATTATCATTATGTCCTTAAGCTTTGGCTTTTTTCCAAAGCTTAAGGGTTCTTGTGAGGTAAGACCTCTGTCTTCAGCAAAAGGCCAATTATTATAAGTTTTTACTTATTCACCTTACTAAGCGCTTATATTTCAGAATGGAATCTGTTAGCTCTTTTTTCTACTGTTTAAAAGTGCAAGTCGGTTGGTATTATAGCTTAATTGATTTTATAGATAGAGAAATCTATAGGAAACTTTATATATAGAGAATCAAAGAAACCATCTTTGTTTTTCTTTACTTTAATTATTCATCTCAAGTTTTAATTTAAAGTTATAGGTACCTTTATTTTATTGTAAATTGAGTTATTTTTATGATGATCTATTTACGAAACTATTGATGAAAGTTAAAGTCCGTACTATGATCCAAAATTGTTCATAAGATATAACACTATTTAATGATAGGAAGCAGGAGATGTTAAAAAAAAGTAGCCTTTACTATGTATCCAGTTACTGATCTGGAAAGAGCAAGAAATTTTTACGAACAAATATTAAATTTAAAAGCTACTGCAATTTATCCTCAGAAAGCAGGTGGATCATGGGTTGAATATGACTTACCACAAGGGGGCTGTTTTGCAATAACAGATATGATAGAAAATATTACCCCATCTTCTTCATCAGGGGGTTCAATTGCTTTTGAAGTAGATGATCTTGCTAGACTAGTTAGCGAACTCAAAGAAAAAAATGTAGAGTTTAAATTAGATAATATAGTAACCCCTGTATGCAAAATGGCAGTTATCTTAGTTTCAGAAGGGAATGCCTTAACACTACACCAATTAACCAAGAGCTGATAAAATTTAACCCACTTACTATTTACGATTTTTGTTTTTTATTGAATAAGTAATCGTATATGAATATAGCAGCCCCTATAGTAATAAAGCTGTCAGCGAGGTTGAACGCAGGAAAACCAAATTCCTGATAATTGAAATAAATAAAGTCAAAGACAGCTCCCCGAATTATTCGGTCAATCAAGTTCCCAAGGGCACCGCCAATAATAAAAATTAATCCATAAAGAGCTAATTTTGATTCCGATTTAAGTAGTAAGCTGATTAAGTATATTACAATAAAGCTATTTGAGATAAGCAACGCATAGTTACTATATTGGTAATATTGTTTAAAAAGCCCGAAACTGATACCATAATTCCAGGTGTAGACTAGATCTAGAAACGGTAGTATTTCAAGAATAAATCGTGGTTGTGTTTTTAAGTAAGAAATCAGGTAAGTTTTGCTTAGCTGGTCAAGCGCAATTAATACTAACACACTCAATGAATAGTTTATAATTTTTTTCATTTTTAGTGTTATATTTTAGCAGCTAAAATAATCTAACTTCTTTAACATCATTAGCTGCGAGTTCAGTGCCGCCCTCAAGTTTTGATTCCAGACGTGATATCTGGCTTTTAAACTTATTAAATTTAGCAAGTTCCATGCCGGTTAACTGTATGCTAGGAGTAGATTTGAAATTAGCTGGATTGATTTGCTTACCGTTTTCTCTTACTTCATAATGCAGGTGAGCACCGGTAACATTACCACTAGTTCCAACAAAAGCAATCGTATCACCTTGCTTAACGCTTGATCCTTTTTTTAATCCACTTGCAAATCTTGAAGCATGAGCGTATGCAGTAGAAAGGTTATTATTGTGCTTAAGCACTATTATCCGACCATATCCGGAGATCCACCCTATAAACTCTACTATGCCATTACCTGCAGCGTATATTGGAGTACCTACTGGAGCTGCGAAATCTACGCCCTTATGCATAGCTCCATAACCATGTACGGGATGAGAATGTCTATAACCGAATTTTGATGATATTCGCACTACTTTTATTGGAGTTTTAAGCAACGTACCTTTTGTGCTTTGCCCTTTTTCCGAAAAAAACTCATAATTCTCTTTTTGACCGGTTGGAGAATATTTATAGATTTTATATTCATTACCTTGAGTTTGAATGGAAGCATATATAATGTCTCCATGATGAGATAATTTACTATCTGGAGTCACGAATTTTTCAGTAATTACTGTTATTTTATCTCCTCGTTGGATTTGCCTTTGGAAATCAATTTGATGGCTATAGGTATTTATAAGGCTGATTATACTATTACTAGATAGACCTGCTTGTTTTAAAGAAGAAATGACATTTGAATCTACCGTTGTTTCATATTTTGTAACTAATTTTGTTAATGGTACTGAATTAACCTCGGTAGAAAAATCATCCCCAGTTCTGATAATATTAATCGATTTTATATTATCTATTTCAAATGAAATTAAACTTAGACTTTTTTCTTCTTTCGCTAATTCTTCTTCTCCGTTCTCAACAAGGTTTAAAGTATATTCAAATGTGATTTTTTTACCTACCTTTAACAGGGTTAAATTATTAGACGCTGCTATTTTAGTGATTTTCTTTATGTCTTCGTTACTTATATTTTCCCGTTTTAATATGGCATTTAGGGTATCACTTTTTGCTATGGTAATGGTACTTACCGTGTTTTCTGAAACTTCTTCTTCGATTTCTGTGGTAGTAGCTCTTGGGGTTAGTAAAGAAAATGACATATTATATACATATATGTTGGCCCCTACTAAAAACAAAGCCACCAGGAATAATGAAACAAAAATAGAAAACTTCCTGATAGAATAATCGAAACATGCATAAAGCGATTGGATCAGGATATTTTTAAGAGTATTAACCATAATATAATAAACTTTACTTAAGTAAGTTAAAATAGCTCTTAGACAGAGCCAATTTATAAAAGTATCTTGTCCAATCTAAAGTACTTTTTTTTAATTACAAATAGAAATTTTATATTTTTTATAGTTTTATTTACAGAAGTTAGTGTTGTAGCCTTTTTAGTAAGGTGTAGATTATAGAATTGAACTCAAAATATCAGTGTAATTGCTTAAATTTTTTAATTAACTTTAGTAGAAGGGAAAATAAGTTTTTTAGTAAGAAATAAAAAAATATAAAATTTATTGTTGACAGTCGTAAGGTTGTTTCGTATAAATAGCCCTACACGATGCATAAATAAATAAAAATTATGCTCTTGAAGCTGTTTTTAAAGTAAATATAAACCAAGTAATTTGTTAAAGGTAGTGACAGTAGTAAAACGCTATCGTTAAGATAGCAAAACCTGTTGATTTTTTTTGAACAAAAAAGTAGACAGAATCAAACTTGAGAGTTTGATCCTGGCTCAGAACAAACGCTGGCGGTATGCTTAACACATGCAAGTCGAACGAACAAAATTGGGGCTTGCTCCAATTTTAGTGAGTGGCAAACGGGTGAGTAACACGTGGGAATCTACCTATCAGTACGGAATAACATTTGGAAACAGATGCTAATACCGTATATTCTCCAAGGAGGAAAGATTTATCGCTGATAGATGAGCCCGCGCAAGATTAGGTAGTTGGTAGGGTAATGGCCTACCAAGCCGACAATCTTTAGCTGGTCTGAGAGGATGATCAGCCACACTGGGACTGAGACACGGCCCAGACTCCTACGGGAGGCAGCAGTGGGGAATATTGGACAATGGGCGCAAGCCTGATCCAGCAATACCGCGTGAATGATGAAGGCCTTAGGGTTGTAAAGTTCTTTTAGTTGGAAAGATAATGACGGTACCAACAGAAAAAGCCCCGGCTAACTCCGTGCCAGCAGCCGCGGTAAGACGGAGGGGGCTAGCGTTGTTCGGAATTACTGGGCGTAAAGGGCGCGTAGGCGGATTAGTAAGTTGGGAGTGAAAGCCCGGGGCTTAACCTCGGAACTGCTTTCAAAACTGCTAGTCTTGAGTGAAGTAGGGGATGATGGAATTCCTAGTGTAGAGGTGAAATTCTTAGATATTAGGAGGAACACCGGTGGCGAAGGCGGTCATCTGGGCCATTACTGACGCTGAGGCGCGAAAGCGTGGGGAGCAAACAGGATTAGATACCCTGGTAGTCCACGCTGTAAACGATGAGTGCTAGATATCGGGAGAATTTCTTTCGGTTTCGTAGCTAACGCATTAAGCACTCCGCCTGGGGAGTACGATCGCAAGATTAAAACTCAAAGGAATTGACGGGGGCTCGCACAAGTGGTGGAGCATGCGGTTTAATTCGATGCTACGCGAAAAACCTTACCAACCCTTGACATGGTGATCGT
>CAIKLL010000048.1 GCA_903828265.1 uncultured Rickettsiales bacterium | reverse complement strand
TTTATTATTAAGTGACGCAAATATCACTTGACTGAGTAAAAATATAAGTTTATTTTCCAAATTATTCCATAAATACCCATGTTAACCCATTTTTTACCAATTTTGTGTTAGCCTAAATAAAAAGTTAGCGGAGTTTTGGTAGGTCAGATTTTGTATAGGTAAAATGAATATTTTTCTTTCAAAGTATCAAAACAAGATTGATAGAAAGGGTAGGGTATCTATTCCTTCTGCATTCAGAGCCGCGTTATCTGAAGATAAATTTAACGGTATTATTGTTTATCCTTCATTTAAAAATAATTGTATAGAAGCTTGTAGTATGGCTCGCCTTCAAGAAATATACGGAATAATCCAAAAGTTAGATCCATATTCTGAGGAGAGAGATGCCTTTGAAACGATCGTAATGGGAGAGTCGATCCAGTTACAGTTCGATAATGAAGGGAGAGTCATTATTCCGGCTCACTTAATGCAGCAAGTAGGAATTACCGAGCAGGCCGTTTTTGTGGGTAAAGGATTAATTTTTGAGATCTGGGAACCAGTGGCTTTTGATACTCATTTAAAAACTGCCCAAGCAGTAGCTCAAAGCAATAGATTTATTCTGAAGAACCAAGAAAATTCGGAAGTAGGGACATGAATAGCCTTTCATTAGGAGAAAATACTTTGTCTAATCCTCATTATCCAGTATTGCTTTGCGAAATTATTGAAAATTTGCAGCCAGCAAATGGTAAAAAATATCTTGATTGTACTTTTGGTGCCGGGGGATATACGAAAGCAATATTAGGTAGAGCTAATTGCTTTGTTAAAGCTTTAGATCAAGATCCAACTGTTTTTAAATACGCAGAAGAACTAGCAATTAAATACCAAGAAAGATTTGAATTTGTTCAAGGAAATTTTGCTAATATAAAAGAACTTTCAAGAGGGGAGAAGTACGAGGGAGTAGTAGTAGATTTAGGTGTTTCTTCCATGCAGCTTGATGAAAAAGAAAGAGGGTTTTCTTTCATGCGGGAGGGGAATTTAGATATGCGCATGAGCACTAGCGGTTATAGTGCTGCAGATTTTATAGCAAATGCTTCAGAAGAAGAAATTGCTGAAGTAATTTACAAATATGGCGAGGAAGTACAGTCTAGGCAAATTGCAAAAATGATAGTACAGGAACGCCAAAAAGAACCAATTACTACTACAGTTAGATTAGCTGAAATTGTCCGTAAATCGATGCATTACCGGAAAAGCAAAATTGATCCGGCAACTAAAACGTTTCAAGCTATCAGGATCTATATTAATAAAGAGCTTGAAAACTTAGAAAGTTTTTTAAGTAACTTAAATGATATTTTAAATCCGGGAGCCAGAATTCTTATCGTATCTTTCCATTCCCTCGAAGATAGTATTGTAAAAACTTTTTTTAAGGAGCATTCATTAAAAAAAGTGGCTAGATCGAAATACGCGCCTGAGCCGGAAAATTATGATGAGAATAAATGGTTAAAAATAATTTCAAAAAAACCGATATTGCCAACTGCTCGTGAAATCAAGGAAAATCATAGGTCAAGATCTGCCCGTCTTAGAGTTGCTGAAAAAATTGGGGGTATAAAATGAGTTTGTATAAAATTATAAGTTACATAACCATAATTTTATGTTTGCTAACTATATACGGTCTTTTTACTCTAAAAGACAGTGTCCTAACTTTAAAGCTAGAACTTGAAGAAGTAAAAAAGCAAGTGCGGAACGAAGAAGATGCTATCCGGATTCTTAAGGCTGAATTAGCCTATCTTGGTTCACCTGAAAGGATTCAAAAACTTGCTAATAAATATTTTACTTTAGAAAAACCTAAAGTAACTCAAATAACTAAAGACCCTCTATTAAAAGAAAACTTAGACCAAACTAAAACCTTTGCGAGTGCTAAAAGTTTCAGAAAACCTAGTAAATGGCGTTACAAAAAAGGTCCTGTTAAATACTTGACTATGGTGAAAGATTAAAAGTAGGAATCGTTACGGAGCACGTGATAATAAGCGTTTAATTTAGAAAAGTAGAAGTTCTAAATTTAGGGGTGCTTAATTGGATTTAAGATATTTCCTATCAATTATTATTTAAGAATAGACAAAATTTATATTTATTTTTTTATCGCTAAATATATACTTCAGTAATTATTATAGGGAATAAAATCTAACTTTCGGTTAAAATATGGTCCCCGATATTGACATAATTATCTTTATAGCTTTTTTAATTATAAATCTTGTTGTAGGACTTACTTACGGCAAAGAAGTAAAAACTATTAGTGACTATTCCTTAGGCGGAAGAAATTTTTCCACTCCAGCACTAGTTTCTACTATAGTTGCAACCTGTGTTACGGGGAGTGGATTTTTTATTATTCTTACAAAAACTTATTCTGATGGTTTATATTACCTCATACCTACTGTTTTTATAATTATTCAAATGTTTATTACAGTTTACTTGCTGATACCTAGAATGGGAGAGTTTTTAGGCAGGGTATCAGTGGCAGAAGCAATGGGTGATATCTATGGTAAAGAGATAAGATTGATAACAGCGATTTGTGGAATTCTTAAAATGGTAGGTGGAATTGCTGTGCAATTTAAAGTATTCGGTAATATATTTAATTATTTTTTAGGAATGGAACCTACTTATGCAATCCTTTTAGCCTCGGCAATCGTTATAGTATATTCTTCTTTTGGCGGAATAAAAGCCGTCACTTATACTGATGTAATACAATTTATTACTTTTGGTTTTGTTGTTCCTTTGATAGGGGTAGTTTTATGGAATCATATTTACAATAGTAATATTTTGTTTAGTGAAGTGATAAAAAATTCTAATTTTGATTATGAGAAAGTGTTAGATATTGGTAATCCTAAATTGTGGGATATTATACCATTAATTCTTTATTTTATTATGCCCTCTACAGACCCTACTTCTTTTCAAAGGATTTCTATGGGACGTGATATTTATCAAGCGAGAAAAGCCTGGTTTATTGCAGCAATTTTGTTTGGTTTGGTAACTCTTTCAATATGCTGGATTCCATTTTTACTTACACTTCTAGAACCAGGCCTGCAGCATAACCAAGTAGTTAATTATTTAGTAGATAACTATACTTTTGTAGGGTTAAAAGGTTTAATGATAATAGGGATAGCGGCTATGGCAATGTCTACGGCAGATTCACGTATTAATGCCGCAGCAGTATTATTTGCTAATGATATTGGAAAAACTTTTAACATAAAAATAAATGAGCTGGTTTTATCTAAATTATTCTCTTTATTATTAGGAGTTTTTGCTACCTATCTCGCTCTTATAAAAACCGATTTGCTTAGTATAGTAATGACTTCAGCAAGTTTTTATTTGCCAATTGTAACTGTGCCCTTATTACTAGCCATTTTTGGTTTCCGTAGCACAAGAAAGTCGGTATTGGTAGCAATGATAGCCGGATTTATTGTTGTGTTAGTAGGTAATATTTTTGAGGTGAAAGCTGATACTATATTGATAGGAATGCTTGTCAATATGGTAGTGTTATTCGGTTTTCATTATCTATTTAAGCAGGCAGGGGGTTGGGTCGGGATTAAGGACTATAGTTATCTGGAAAGTAGTAAGAAGGAAAAGAGCCGGATGATCTCTGCTTTGGTAAGG
>CAIKLL010000047.1 GCA_903828265.1 uncultured Rickettsiales bacterium | reverse complement strand
GCCATTCCAAAATTACTGTTATTGCTTTTTAAATCAGATGGAGACATTGAAGAAAGCATTTTAAAGTTTGCATATACATTTAAGAAACTTTGGTGGTCGTGAATAGTTTTACCATTAAGAACTAGTTCCATAGAGTGAATTAAATTTTGAAAGTTATTTTTTAAAGTACATAAAGAATAACCGGATGTTGGAGCAGCATAAAAAGTAGTTCCAGCGGCATTTGTACAAACAGCACACATGACAAGTGGTAAAACAATATACATGTCACTTACATCAGTATAACCATCACTTTGATAAATGGATGAGAGGTCAAATTCTACACTGGCATTTTGAGTTTGATAGACACCACCGTTTGAGTCAGTTTTATAATTCCATTGCTTATCAGTAAAAGCAGAATAATCCTTAATACTTTGTGGGGCGGATGAGCGGGCTAATTCATAATTATCACTATGCATTCCAGACATTTACTATATATATTTAGTTTAGAAAATAATTAAATAAAATAACCTTAATATTTCTTTTTGTAGAATTAAAAAATCTATACTATTTATAATATGAATCAAAATGAACGTAGAGAATTTCTCAGAAATAAAGATTTAGAAATGAGCAAGCAAATAGACAAAATTATTAAAGAATCTCAACCAATCCCACCAAAGGATATTCAGCCGTTATTAATAAAGCCAGTGTATCCAAATTTTGAATTAACAGGAACTCCAGAATATAGAGCGAACAAACAAATGACTGATTTATTATTAGCCCAACAATTAGAAAATACAATTACCGAAGCTATGAATGCAGTAACAGGCACACAAACAGCACCAACATCCAATACCGTCCCACAAACGATGACGGATGAATACATTAAAGCGAATGAAGTTGATATAAATACAGACCAAAAGACTTTATATAATCCAGTACCAATTCCAGTTGTTCCTAAACCAATTCCTAAACGCTTACCATATAAACATTTAATAACGGAAGAGGATTATAAGATTGAAAAAGAAAGATTAATTAATTTACATTTATTAGAATTGGAAAAGAGAGACAGAATTTTGGAAGCAGAAAAAAATGTAGAAGACATGATAAACACAAAAAAATTTAGCGGAGTTGTGGCTTTTGATGAAGCAGCTAGAAGAGCAGAACTTGACAACACTAAAGATAAATCCACATATAAGACAGTTGCCGAAATGAACGCAGTCTTAAAGGCGAACCATTTAGAGGTAGCTAAAAAAAGGGAAGATGTAATGAAGCGTTTTATTGAATTTGAGAAAAATGAAGCATTAGGACTTGGAGAACAAGTTCTTAAAAAAAATTTAGCAGCTATTAAAAATGATTTACTTGCGAATGCAAAAGATATAACGCAAATTGAAAATGACATAAAAGCAGTTGATGGAATATATAAATCTCAAGGAAGAATAATAGAACAAAACAAAGAACTAGAAAAGAATTATGAAGCGGCATTACACCAGAGCGCTGAAGAATTACTTGATAATTTTAACTTATTAAATACTGGAAAAGTTAGAGTTACCCGCCAGTCAGGAGAAACAGATGATGAACTTATAAAAAGAATAGAAAATTTAAGTAAAGCCCCAGTAAATGCCGCAAATGTTCAAAATCAAATAGTACTGAAAACTTTTAATCAAGCAAAAAAGAATGTCCTTGAATTAACATCCGAATTAGACAAAGCTGAAACAGTTGTCAAAAGCCTTGATATTAAAGAACAAGATGCAATGAATAAAAT
>CAIKLL010000046.1 GCA_903828265.1 uncultured Rickettsiales bacterium | reverse complement strand
AATATTAATTTTATTTATTAGTGCGAAGAGATTAACGAAGTATAAACAACTTACCGAAAAGTAAAAAAATAAGTTTATGCTAAAAGATTATATAAAAAAATTACGTAACTACCGGGAGAAGAAAACTGCTAATATACTCAATATTCCGGAGGCTATTTTTCCCTCAGAAGAAACTATTGGATCTGAACAATATTCTAAGAATGTTATAGTCCATAGATGTGTAAGTTTAATAGCCTCTTCCGCTAGCCACGTACCTTGGTTAGTATATAGAAAACAAGGAAGCAAAAAAATTTATGCTGATAACCATATTGTCGCTAAACTGCTAAAAAAACCTAACCCTGAAACTTCAGGAGCGGATTTCTTTACCGAAACAATTTCTAATTTATTACTCTATGGTAATAGCTATGTTTTTTTATCTGGCTATGATGGTTCATCTGCTTCAGGAATATATAATTTACATCCTAAAGCAGTTGAAATAGTTACCGAGAGTAATAGACCTACAGCATATAGACATAAAAGCTTGGGAGGATCAAAGCTTTACCCTATCGACAGGATAAGCAGAGTAAGCCGTATTCTACATTTTAAAAATTATCATCCTTCTAATCATCTATACGGTTTATCATCGCTAGCAGCGGCAGCTAAATCCATAAACTTATACTCAAAAACCTTGGATTGGAACAAAGCTCTTCTTAAAAATGCCGTAAAACCTAGTGGCGCATTAGTTTTTCAAGATGGTAATGGTTATTTAACGGATGAGCAATTCGAAAGGCTGCAGCAACAATTTTATGATAATTTTAGTGGCTCGTCTAATTCAGGAAAACCACTGGTTCTTGAAGGAGGCTTAAAATGGCAAGAAACTAATAATGCAGAAAAATTTGAGAAGTTTCTAGAATTAAAAGATTCAAGTGCAAGAGACATAGCAATAGCTTTTAATATTCCACCGCAACTTCTTGGCATTAACGGTGATAATACTTATAGCAATATGCAGGAAGCAAGACTCGCTCTATGGGAGGAAAATATCATTCCATTACTGGATAAACTATCTGATGGGCTAAGTAATTGGTTTTCCTACTGGCTCAAAGAGGATTTAATAATTGATTTTGATCGTGATTCAATATCAGCTCTCACAGAACGTAGAGAAAATCTTTGGTCTAAAATAACTGCCGCTTCTTTTATGACTTTAAACGAAAAACGAGAATTTGTAGGGTTAGAGGCTATAAAGGGGGGAGACAAAATTTTTGGTAATAATTAAGAAAAACAAGTAAGCAAAGGTAAAAATGAAAATTACAGTTAATAAATTATACGGGTTTATAGCAAAACTTGTTTCATTATTAGAGGATGAACTCGATGAGATAGAATCACATAAATCGAAAAACGCCTTAAATATTAAAAAAAATATTACCGATACGCTAAATAAATTAGTTGTTCTCATCATTCAACTAAACAAGCTAAGTAAGGAAGAAATGGATGAAGCTTATACAATTAATAAAGAGGATCAAGCCATTATAAAGCGGTTCGTTGAAAAGTATAATCTCCAGAATAAAACATAAGGGATCAAAAACAGTGGAAGATACCGAAGAATTTCTTGAAACAATTTTGCGTCAGGATTTTCCAAGCTTTATCGGTAAAGTTTTTAGTACGATAAATCCAGGAGCTAAATATCACGCTAATTGGCATATAGATTTAATAGCAGAATATTTAGAAGGAGTGCGTCTTGGGCAAATTAAACGCCTTATAATTAATATGCCTCCAAGAACCTTAAAATCAGTATGCGTAAGCGTTGCCTGGCCTGCTTGGCTTTTATCTCTCAATCCTGGGACAAGAATAATGGTTGCTAGTTATTCTTCGATTTTAAGTATTAAGCATTCAATAGATACAAGATTAGTGGTATCTTCCAGCTGGTATAAAAAACTTTTTCCTAAAACTAAATTATCAAAAAGCCATAATCAGAAGAGTAAATTTCTGACTACTAAAAATGGCTTTCGTTTTGCTACAAGTGTGGGCGGCTCAGCTACTGGTGAAGGAGGAGATTTTTTGATCATCGACGATCCGCACAACCCTACCCAAATCAATTCCCTCAAAATGCGCAATAGAGTTATAGAATGGTTCGAACAGACTTTTATTACTAGGCTTAATGACAAAAAAAATGGCGCAATTGTCCTTGTCATGCAAAGATTACATCAAGAAGATTTATCCGCTCATTTACAATCATCAAACGGTTGGGAAGTTTTAAAAATTCCTGCTTTAGCTCCCAAAGACATTGAATATAACTTCGGCAAATTCCATAAAATTTACAAAGAGGGAGAGATTTTAGACAATATCCGTGACACACAAGATTTTTTGCAAAATCTTGAACGCGAAATCGGCAGCAGAAATTATGCTGCTCAGTTTTTACAAGAACCTTTACCTGCTAATTATCATTTACTTTCCCCGCACAATATCCACTATTTTGAAAAACTACCTGGTAAGTTCGATTTTTTTGTTCATAGCTGGGATACCGCAATCAAAACATCAGAAACATCTGACTATACAGTTGGAACAGTATGGGGAATCTTGCAAAACAAATATTACCTAGTCCAAATGATTCGGAAAAAACTAATTTATTCAGATTTAAAAAATGAAATTCAAAAACAGATTCATAAATATAAGCCAAGATTCATTTTAATTGAAGACAAGGCGAGCGGACAATCCTTGATTCAAGATTTAAAAATTTCTGGTTTTAATAATATTAAGTCTATAAAGCCTTCTCTTGATAAAATTACAAGGTTTGCCTCAGTTACTCACCTTTTTGAAAGCGGGACAGTATTATTACCTGCCCAAGCAGCTTTTAGCAGAATAATCACTTCCGAGATTACTAATTTCCCCAATGGTAAGCATGACGATATAGTAGACTCTATAAGCCAGTTTCTAAATTTTGTTAAGCAACAAAATGGTAATAATTTCGTACAGATAAGAAGTTTATAAAGAAAAAATGGTATCAAAAAATTGTATAGCAAAAGAAGTTTGGCAAAATTCCAAATTTTTCTTGACCTATTAGCTATTATATGTCAATTAATTGACTGCATTACGTAAGTGCCGCTATAGCTCAGTGGTGGAGCGCATCATTGGTAATGATGAGGTCGAGAGTCCGATTCTCTCTAGCGGCACCACTAAAACCGTTAAGCAATTATTCTAAAAAATGGCTTTAGTAGAAGCCTAAATCTCCTCTGAAATCCACTCACTTAAATTATCATCATACTTTAATATTCTTGGTTTGGTATCAATACTATCGAAGGTAATGTCTTGCATTAACTGTTCCTGACTTGATATAAAACCACTTTCTTGATCAAAGAACGTAAAATATGGTTGGTAATTTTTATAAGTAATATTTATAAACTTTTGTTTTATTGCCTCATTGGCAGCTTTAATTAAATCATCTAACGTTTTAACCTTCTGATTGTTTATAGATTCTATTACCAACCTATAAACACTTTTATAATTATGGACGAACATTTCAGGAATACTGCTAAAACTCCCTCCGGTTTGAACGTTGGCAATTGCCACACTACCGATGGGCACCCCTGACTTTGCCGCAGCATAATCGTCAGCTTCAAAAAATATTGCCCCAGCAAAATCAAACATCCTGCGAATTTTATTTTTTTCTAGATCATATAATTTAACTTCTTTGTCCAATTTCTGTCCGTTTCGAAAAATTGTCAGAGTAATATTCTCATTGGCATTATTCATTGTTTGGTCAAGTATAGTAAGGTCACCACCTAGTTCTTTATTATTTACTGCCAAAATAATATCTCCTGGCATTATCACATTTTGAGCAGTTGAGCCGGCAATAATGGTACGGACTGTAATGACTCTATTGCGGGCGTCAGGAAATTTTTTAATATAGGCTTTCATTTCAGAGACTGGAAAGTTACGATGCTTTACTGCTTTATCAAGCGAATACAAAACCGAAAGAACGCCTATATGCTTTCTTTGTACTGATTTATTGCTTTCCAAAGCATTTAGTACCTCCGTTACATATGACTTCTTCAACGCAAGAGCGTGGGTTTTTCCACCACCGTATAAAATTCCAATTGCTTTACTTTCAGAATTTATAACAGGCGAACCACTTGCTCCGCCGGTGGTATTCATATTTATCACATAAGACCCTTGAGGCATTTGACCATTAATATCAAAAAGATCCGATAAATAACCACTATGAAATGAAAATCCTTGATCTTCCGTGTTCCCTACAATAAAAACTTCATCCCCTAAGTGCGGTTCTTTATTACTAAATTCTATTTTTTCGACTTGTTCAGGTAATTCCTGAGGATTTATTTTCAAAATTGCAAAATCAGCATATTGATCATAATAAGCAACCTTCGCTTCTGCTTGCTGACCATTATGGAAAGTAATAAAATATGTACCTACCGCAGCTCTTCCGACCACATGATTATTTGTTATGACAAAGCCCTTTTCAAGATCAGCAATAAAGCCGGTCCCAGACCAACTGCCAGTATTTTGATAGGCAGAAACGGATACCCGGCTATTAATAGTTACTATTGCTTTTTTTATTTTCTCTATATCTTTAACTTTTACAGTTCCAGAAGCCTCGGTTACAACACTGGTTGAGACTAAAAAAATTAGGAAAATTTTTATTATTTTTAACATTTTTTACCTTATCAATCTTGTAAAAATTTTATCCTGCACTATATCAACAGATATATTTGACTAAACCAAAAAAGCAGATAAGAGCTTTCAAGTCAAACAATTTATATTCAATGGGGAAAACTATGGGAAAAATTATTGGTATCGATCTTGGTACAACAAACTCTTGCGTAGCGGTTATGGAGGGTAAAGAGCCTAAGGTAATAGAAAATGCCGAAGGTTCAAGAACTACTCCTTCCATGGTAGCATTTGCAAACGGAGAAATATTGGTAGGGGACCCGGCCAAAAGGCAAGCTGTTACAAATGCAGCTAATACTTTATTTGCTATCAAACGACTAATTGGCCGTAACATGGATGATCCAACGGTAAAAAAAGATCAGGAACTTGTACCGTATAAAATTGTTAAATCTGATAATAATGACGCTTGGGTAGAAGTAGACGGCAAAAAATATTCACCAAGCCAAATTAGTGCTTATGTTCTACAAAAAATGAAAGAAACGGCGGAAAATTACCTTGGTGAACCCGTTACCCAAGCCGTAATTACAGTTCCAGCCTATTTCAATGACGCTCAAAGGCAAGCAACAAAAGATGCCGGTAAAATCGCCGGGCTAGAAGTGCTACGAATCATAAATGAACCAACAGCTGCAGCCCTTGCCTATGGATTTGATAAAACAGAAAATAAAACCATAGTTGTTTACGATTTAGGGGGTGGTACTTTTGACGTTTCTATCCTTGAAATTGGTGATGGCGTTTTCGAAGTTAAAGCAACTAATGGTGATACTTTCCTAGGCGGTGAAGATTTCGATATGCGAATTCTTAATTTCTTGGTTGACGAATTCAAAAAAGACCATGGTATTGACTTAAAAAAAGACCCTCTTGCCCTGCAAAGGCTTAAAGAAGCTGCTGAAAAAGCAAAAAAAGAACTTTCTTCAACTCAACAAACCGATATCAATCTGCCTTATATTACAGCAGATAGCAGCGGTCCAAAACATATGAACCTTAAGCTTACAAGGGCAAAGCTCGAAGCATTGGTTGAGGACTTGATCAATTCTACCATGGAGCCTTGTAAAAAGGCCTTAAAAGATGCAGGACTTAAAGCCAGCGATATCCAGGAAGTCGTACTTGTTGGTGGCATGACAAGAATGCCAAAAGTAATTGAAAAAGTAAAAGAATTCTTTGGCCGCGAACCTCATAGAGGCGTAAATCCTGATGAAGTAGTAGCACTCGGCGCAGCAATTCAAGGAGGAGTGCTGCAGGGTGACGTTAAAGATGTCTTGTTACTCGATGTTACTCCTTTATCACTTGGAATCGAAACTCTTGGTGGAGTATTTACAAGGTTGATAGATAGAAATACTACTATTCCTACGAAGAAAAGCCAGGTTTTCTCAACTGCAGACGATAATCAACATGCAGTTACGATAAGAGTATTTCAGGGGGAGAGAGAACTTGCTGTACATAATAAATTGCTTGGACAATTTAATCTAGAAGGAATTCCACCTGCACCAAGAGGTATGCCTCAAATTGAAGTGACCTTCGACATTGACGTTAACGGTATAGTGCATGTTTCTGCTAAAGATAAAGCTAGTGGTAAAGAACAAAAAGTTACTATCCAGGCTTCCGGTGGTCTTAAAGAAGAAGAAATTGAAGCAATGGTTAAAGACGCAGAGAAAAATGCTGCCGAAGACAAAAAACGTAAAGAAGCGATAGAAGTAAGAAATAGAGCTGATACGCTTATTTATTCGTCTGAGAAATCGTTAAAAGAACATGGAGATAAAGTCTCAAGCGATGATAAAAAGTCTATTGAAGAAGCAATAGCTGAATTAAAATCAGCACTTGAGGAAGATAATCTCGAAAAAATTAACGAAAAAACAGAAGTTTTAGCTGCTGCGAGTATGAAAATAGGCGAAGCAATGTATAAAACAGAAGGAATGGGTGAACCAAGTGCTGCTCATACTGAACATAAAGATTCTGGTGACGATAAAGTAGTAGATGGTCAATTTAAAGATGTGACCGATAATAAGTAAACTAAATTACTAGACTACTTAGTTAAATAACCTATAATCGGCTGGTATCAAATTAAAATGTTTTTATTGTACCAGCTGGTTATTGCTTATAGAAAATTTAGTTTAAGCTTCTTCCCACAAAGTTATTTGTAAACGTATTATGTCGAAAAAAGATTACTATGAAGTTCTAGAAGTACCACGATCAGCCAACGCTTCTGAAATAAAAAAAGCATATTTAAAACTAGCCAAAAAATATCACCCGGATCAAAATGCCAACAATCCTGATGCTGAAAAGAAATTTAAGGAAATTAGCGAAGCATACGATACTCTGAAAGACGAACAAAAACGAGCAGCTTATGATAGATTCGGTCATGCGGCCTTTGCTCAAGGTAACAGTGCCTCCAGTGGATTTGGAGGCGGTAGGCCTGGAGGTTTTAATGCCCAGGATATCAACGATATTTTTGGTGACTTTTTCGGTGACTTTATGGGTGGAAGCACTAGAAGATCCAGAACATCTACTAACATTCGAGGTTTAGATTTAAAGTATGAACTTACCATTAGCCTTGAAGAAGCTTTTAGAGGAACTGATAAAAATATTAATTTTACAACGGAAGTAAAATGCAGTCCATGTAGTGGCAAGGGATCACAAGATGCAAGTGCCACTACTAATTGTAGTCAGTGTGGAGGAGCTGGGGTAGTTAGAATGCAACAAGGTTTCTTTGCAATAGAACAAACTTGTAATAAATGTGGCGGTGCCGGCCAAGTCATTAAAAACCCTTGTACTACTTGTCACGGTAACGGCAGAATTACCAAACAGAAAAGCTTAATTATTAACGTCCCTTCCGGTATAGAAGATAATACAAGAATCCGTATCGCCTCAGAAGGGGAAGCAGGAATTAGAGGCGGCGCAAATGGAGATTTATATGTTTTTGTTTCCATAAAACCTCACGATATATATAAAGTCGAAAATTCCAATCTTCATTTTAAGTTACCAATCAGTTTTACAAAAGCAGTTCTTGGAGGAGAAATTGAAGTACCAACGATTGACGGCTTAAAAGTAAAATTAACCATTCCGGCAGGATCGGAAACCGGTGATCAATTACGTATTAAAGGTTATGGTATGTCAAAAGTTCGTTCTAGTGTAAGGGGTGATCTTTATGCACATGTATATGTTCAAATTCCTAAACATTTGACAACAAAGCAAAAAGATCTGCTAGAAGAGTTAGATAAAGAATTAGGTCAAGTAAATCAAAACTATTCAGAAAGCGGTTTTTTCTCTAAAATGAAAAATTTATGGTCATAAAAATGAAATAGGCAGGTTATGGTAAAAAAGCTATTAATTAATTTCCTAGTTATTTTATATATTATTCTAAGTATAAATATTACAGCTTTCTCGTCTACTACTGAAGCACAAAATGATAGTAAATCAGATAAAGGTTCTATCTTTCTTCGGGAATTATTACTTGCTCACAGAATGCTTGCAAATAGCAAACAGTCTGATCCTGATAATTCAAAAATAGCAAAATCAATAGTTTTAATAGGCCAAAAGAAATATGAAATAGTATCTTTTGAATTTAATAATACCTTAGGTACTCCGGGAGAAGAAACTTTTGAAGAATATGCTAAAATAAATAATTTATTTTATATGAGAAGCACCATAACTAAGTCTCAGGAAGAAAAAAATTCTAACTTAGAAATTTTTGATTCTAGGGAAGCAAATTTAGAAGATGGGATATCTTTTTATATATCATTGCGTTCCCTAGAACAAGAATAGCTCTTTCTGCTTAAAATCCATAAATTAAGCTGATTTTAATAAATTTTGCGCTTGGTCAGTTAAACTATTTAACGTGCTCTCCAAAAGCATTTTATCCTTTTGCTCATCCCCACTAAGGATTAAAGGCTGCCCTACGACTACTAATATTTTACTAAAAAATTTTGGTAACATCATTCTGTCCCAACTTTTGAGCTCAAAATATTTTGAAGCGTGACAGGAAACAGGAATTACTTTTTTGTCATATTTACTAGCAATTTTTGTAATTACGCTACTATTTTTATATATAGGTCCCCTTGGTCCGTCAGGAGTTACCACTATCTTACCACCATTGGAAATTTGCTTTATAATCTCCTTAACGGCAGCAGCAGAATTCTTATTTGTTGAACCTTCAATTATTTGGTGCCCCATCATTAAAACAAGCTTACCGATAATTTTGCCGTCAGAATGCGGGCTTGTTAGACCGAAAGCGTTTTTATAACTACCGAAAATATACATGCTATAAGCTAGCCTGTTATGCCATATTGCAAAAAATAGCCCTTTTTCCTCGTCAAGCTTTGTTTTATCAAGGTTTTCTGGCATAATAAAACGCCAGCTACTAGTAAAATAAGCAATTTTAAGATATAGAAAAATCGCAGCTGCTACTATATTAAATAGTATCTTACTATTTTTTAAATAATGCTTTATTATTTTCTTCATTAAGCCAACTGGTTTATACACCTCTCAATTCTACGGCATGCTTCAGCAAGTAATTCCTCACTAGTTGCATAAGAAATACGGAAATATCCTTCCAAACCAAATACAATGCCAGGTACTACTGCTACGTTTGCATGCTCTAACAAATAAGTGGCTAAATCATTATCGTTTTTGAGTAGCTGCCCGGAAGGTGTCTTCTTACCAAATAATTTCGTACATCTAATGAACAAGTAAAAAGCACCTTCAGGCTTATAGCACTCAAGATTTTTAATTTTAGCTAACAAGCTAAAAACCAAATCCCGTTTTTTTTCAAAGCCAAGAGCATTTTTCGGGATGTAGTTTTGAGTACCTATAAGGGCTTCAATAGCTGCCATCTGGCTTATTGATGAGGGATTAGAAGTACTTTGCGACTGGATTAACGCCATCGCTTTTATTACATCCTTATTCCCGGCTCCATAACCTATTCTCCAACCGGTCATTGAATAAGCTTTTGAAAGGCCGTTAACTATAAATATTCTCTCTTTTAAATCCGGCGCAACTGCTGCTAGGTTATAAAATTTAAATCCATTAAAAGTAATATGTTCGTATATATCATCCGACATTATCTGGACATGAGGGTATTTTCGTAAAATATCGGCAAGTAGTAGCAAATCCTGTTTTGAATAAGCTGCTCCCGATGGGTTGCTTGGAGAATTTAAAATAAACCACTTAGTTTTATCTGTAATGGCTACATCTAGGGATTCTGGTGTTATTCTAAATCCTGTTTCCAGATGAGCTTCAATTATTACCGGTTTGCCTTCGGCAAGTAGTACAATATCAGGATAAGATACCCAGTAAGGTGCCGGTATTATTACTTCATCTCCTTGGTTAAGGGTTGCCATAAACAAATTATAGATAACTTGTTTTCCACCTGTTCCAATAATTATTTGCTCCGGTAAATATTCAAGACCATTTTCTCGTTTAAATTTTTCACATACCGCTTTCTTTAACTCCGGCATGCCATCAACATTAGTATATTTTGTTGCACCGGCTTTTATAGCAGCAATAGCAGCAAGTTTGATATTTTCTGGGGTATCAAAATCCGGTTCGCCAGCACCGAGAGAAATTATATCTACTCCGCTTCGTTTTAATTCTGCAGCTTTTGCAGATACGGCTAGTGTCGGAGAAGGCTTAATTAAGCTTAATCTTGTAGCTATTAATGACATAATTTTGTAACTAATTTTTTGTTAATTTGATAAGTAACACTCAATATGCTTTATTAGTTTGAACTAGGCAGGATTATATGAGAACATAAGTTGAAAATCAAATCAAAGATCAATAAACCAAACTACTTAAATATTTATGATGGCTCAGGGTATTTTTTCTAAATTAGTAGATTATATAAAATCAGGTTTGGCATTCGTACTTAGAATTCCTAATTTGCTAAAAACTCAATTTCTTGGAATTAAAGAAAACTTAGTAAGGTTAAGATATAATCTAAAAAATTTCACAGAAACAAATATAAACCTTGGAATATATCATCTTAATAATCAAAATTACAATGATGCTATATTTAGGTTTAGATTAATTGATAAATTTTTGCGTCCGAATGATCCTTTCGTAAATTATTGGACTGGATGGGCTTACTTTTTGAAAAAAAAATATAAAAAAGCAATTTTTTATTTAGAAAAAGGCCAAAGTGAAGACAAAATCGGTTTACTAAAATTTATCAAAGAAATTGATCATATTTCCAAAGTTCCAAGCGAAATATACTCCGTGTATCGGGGTATAATTACTAAAGATATTATCGATAAGTTTTTTAATAAAAACCTTAATCTACCGAGAGAGCTAATTGTAAAACTAATTGGGGCCATTGATAGCTTACCGGAAAACTATTCTATACTAGAAATTGGAAGTAACATAGGTTTTGTTGGTGAAGAAATCGAAAAAAGGATGCAAGAGGGATTCTCTATTACCGGCATTGAAAGTTCTGCCCAGATGATTAAACTCCAAAAGCAATCTAAGCGGGATAAAGTATATGATAAAATAATTAACTCATCTATTGAAAGCTATCTAACCTCCTATCCGGACGAAAAATATGATATTATCCTAAGTCTTGACGGTTTCGCTAATATTTCAGAATTAAGCGATCTGTTTAATACCCTCTATAATTCTTTATCTTCTGGGGGATACTTCGCTTTTGCTTGTAGGGTAAGTGATAATAAAGGTTTTTCTGATCAATATTTGGAATTTGTCTATAAAGAAGATTATATACATAAATTACTAAATAAATGTGGCTTCAGTATTATCGAGGAACCAAATTCCGAACCACTAATTAAAAATAGCTATGTTATATTCGTTTGCAAAAAACTAAGCCAAGTAAAAAAATAAGGTGATTATTGCAAAACTATTGTTATAATCCGCATAAAATTAGAATTAAAAGCTATATGAGTTTCATCAAATTGAGTATCACTCCAATTACAGTTAAACGTTTTATAAAATATTTTCTGCAAACAGTATTTATCCTAAACTGTGTATTAGGAGAAGTTTTGGCCAAGGATAGTGAGGGTAGCGAATATAAATATGATTACAATCAATTTAACGGTAAGTGCAGTGTTTATGACCCTTATGAAAAATTAAATCGCAAAATTTTTGCTTTTAATAGCGTGGTTGATACCTTTTTATTAAGACCTGTTGCTAAAATATATGGTAGATTTACAAATGACTACACAAAAAATCGTATCGGCAGTTTCATTGATAATATATCAGAACCCGTCTCTACGGTAAACTATACTCTGCAAGGTAACCCTGAAGGCATACTTAAGAGTTTTTGGCGCTTCGCAATAAATTCAACTTTTGGTATAGCCGGAATATTTGATATAGCAAGCAAATTTGATCTGAAACCTCCACAACAGACTTTAGGTAGCACTTTAGCATATTACGGGACAGGACCAGGGCCATATATAGTAATCCCTTTTTATGGCGGAATTAATGCTAGGGATATAGCAGATCCTTTAATTTCAGATATTTTGTTAAATCCTCTTACTTATTCATTAGATAAGAATTTTATGCTTACCGTAACCGGCGTGTCGATTATAGATATGCGTTACAAACTGATGCCTCTTACAGACTATATTTCAAAAAATTCTTCAGATCCGTATATCGCAGTTAGAGAAGCTATTTTTAATCAAAGAGAAGCAAAAATAGTATACCCCACCGGTTATAAATGCCAATCCTTTAAATAAAGATGTACATTAAAAGCTTAATAAGTTAATATGTTTTACATAAATTTAGGTATAGTTATGAAAGTCATTAATAGAATTTTGTTGTATATATGTATTTTAGCCTACAATCCTATGGCATATGCTGATGAAGAAACAGAGAAGCTAAAAGTTTATGTTAATAACTTAATTACCGATGGATATAACATTGTAAATGATGCCAACCTATCAGCCGCTGATAAAGTAAATCGTTCAAGTACGCTAATACGTGCTAACTTACACCTTGACTGGATGGCTAAATATACTTTAGGACGACATAAAAAAAGCCTTTCAGCTGAAAAAATAAAGGAATTTACAGAAGTTTATTCGAAATTTATTGTTCAAGCCTATGCTGATCTTTCAAAGAATTACAGCAACGTAAAAGCCGTTGTTAAAAAAGTAAACAAAGTTGATGATAATGTATTTTTAGTCAGTATGGAGATTTTTAAAAAAGACTCTGATTCACCGGTAGCAGTTGATTACTTAGTTCATAAACTTGCAAACGCTAAACAAAATCCTTATAAAGTAGGAGATATAATCACCGAAGGTGTTAGCATATTAAACTCTCAACAAACTGAGTTTGATAATGTTATTTCTAACAATGGAATTGATGCTTTAATTAGTAACTTAAAAGAAAAATTATCAAAAAACAATTGATAAGAACTATTATATAATTATTATGACCAAACAAATTAAAGATAATGAATTTGAATCTGAAGTACTAAATTCAAAATTACCAGTAATAATTGATTTCTGGGCAGAATGGTGCGGCCCGTGCCGTATGCTAGCTCCTATCCTTGACCAATTATCGGAGGAGATGGAAGGCAAAGTAAAAATAGTTAAAATGAATATCGATGAGAATCCGGAAACACCATCTAAATTTGGAGTCAGAGGGATTCCAACTATGTTACTATTTAAAGAAGGTAAGCAAATTGCTACTAAGGTAGGTGTGCAACCTAAAAATGTTCTTCAGGAATGGATAAATTCTAGCCTATAGCTTAGTTTATTGCGCACTTTAGTGTATGGTATCGTAAAAAAGTTTTGTTACACCTTTGCTTTAAAAGCTTATTAGATAACCTATCTACCCATACATTAAAGTATTAAGAATTCTAGCCAAATGGTCAAAAGAGATTATGTGCGAAATAATATATTTAGTTTTTCGGCTTTTTCTAGTAGCAATTTTGCTAAAGTGATCATCAGTCTACGTCCATAGATTGTAAAAATTACCCTTCTGTATTATGCTTTAGGTCATATTACCTCAAGTATCTAGATATTAAGCATATAAAAAATGTTATAAGTTAAATAAAGAATGACAGGTTAGTAATTCACGTTCCAAGAGTTATACTATATTCTTAATATGAAATTGAACTTTGCAGTAAATTTTAGCGATTTAAACTCTTTAAAAGGTTTAAAAAAAATCGATAAAATTTTTCTCTCTTATTTAAAACAAAAAAACTTAATTTTGCATGCAAAATTAACAGATCATAGGGTATCCACTCCTTGGACTAACCATTCTGCTGAATATTCTAAATTTTTGTTAGAGTTATCCCCTTATTTAGATGATTTTGTAGCGGAATTATTTTCAATAGAAGTAGAAAACCTTGCGCTAAAACAGAGTCAGCAAAATTTTAATATTATTTATGAATGTAAGAGAAAATTTGTTCAACGAGTATTTAAAAATTATTATAACCATACTAACAAAGAAATAAATTTTCTAGAAATATCACAGAAATTAAAAGGATTAATTGGTAGAATCACCCAGGAAATCTTTGCAGAAAACGTAATAAAGTGGCTAAGTGCACCTGAACAATTTGAATCAGAATTAAACGTCGCTGCAGACTACGCCATTTATATGGTATTAAATAATAGTTCCCTCCCTTTATTTACTATACCAAGACCTGCAAATCCGGATAACTTAATTCGCGAAAATAGAATTAAGATGCTGGCCAAAGATATTTCTCTTGGTTTTGACTATAGAGATAATGAGGTTAATTTAGAGAATGCCCTTTCTAACGCAAAATATTGTATATATTGTCACCATCAACAAAAAGATTCCTGCCGTTTTGGTACTCACAATACGAAACACGAACACCAGCAAGTAAATGGCTGTCCGTTAGATCAGAAAATTTCTGAGATGAATGAATTAATGTCAACGGGATTTAATATTGGAGCCCTAAGCGTTATTTTAATTGATAATCCACTTGTAGCTGCAACCGGTCATAGAATTTGTAATGATTGCATGAAATCCTGTATCTTTAAAAAACAGGATCCTGTTAACATTCCACTCATCGAATCAAAAATTTTAGATAATGTTTTAAATCTTCCTTATGGGGTAGAAATATATATTTTACTAACCAGATGGAATCCTTTAAATATTGAATCTCCTTTGCCTAAAAAACCTACTAATTATAATATTTTAGTTACAGGTTTAGGACCTGCAGGCTTTGCCCTTTGTCATTATCTATTGAATGAAGGGCATAATGTTATTGCAATTGACGGCTTAAAAATTACAGATTTAAATGTTGATTTAACAAAACCAATAAAAGATTATAAACAAATAAAAATACCCCTATCTCAAAGAGTTCCCGAGGGTTTTGGAGGAGTCGCAGAATATGGTATTACCAATCGATGGGATAAAAATAATCTCACTCTAATCAGATTAATTTTAGAAAGAAGGAGAGATAATTTTAAACTACTTGGCGGGGTAAGACTTGGTAGTAACATTACCCCAGCTCAAGCTTTTGATGTGGGTTTTGATCACATAGCATTATGCCTGGGAGCAGGAAAACCGAAATATATAAATTCAGCTTCATACTTTATTAAAGGAGTTAAAAGTGCCGCTGATTTTTTAATGAATTTGCAACATGGGGGTAGCTATTTAGCGCAAAGCAATAGCAATTTGCTCCTAAGAATGCCAGTAGTAATAATAGGTTGCGGTCTGACAGCTATCGATAGTGCTGTTGAAGCAATTCATTACTACCAAGTACAAGTTGAAAAATTCTTAAAATTATATCAGGATAACCCGCTAAATCTGAATAATCTATCTGATGAGGAAAAAATAATTGCAGAAGAATTTGCTAGAGACGCAAGTTTATTGCAAAAAGCTAAATCTCCGGAAGAGAAGCTTGCTATTATTCAGCAACTTGGAGGGGTAACAATTTGTTATAGAAAGGACATCAAGGAATCCCCAGCTTATAAAAGGAATCACGAAGAGATAGAACATGCAAAAGCTATCGGTGTAAAATTTATGCTAAATTTAGCTCCGATGGAAATTAAGGCAGATGAATATGATTACGTAAATCAGGTAGAATTTTTGGACCAGAAAAATAATATTGTTACTTTAAATGCAAAAACGGTATTAGTAGCAATTGGCACCGAAGATAATGAATTTCGGGATATAATCGGATTTAGCAATAATAACCATAGATTTAGTTATTTTGGAGACTGTAATCAGAAATACTCCGGAAGCGTTGTTAAAGCACTCGCTAGTGCCAAAAACGGTTATAAAGAAATAACAAAACAACTAAATAAATCCTACCCGAATACCAATTCTTCCTTTCAACGGTTCAGCCAAATTTTAGATAAGCAATTAAAATCACAAATTTATTCTATAAAGGAAATTACCCCAAACATGTTAGATATAGCAGTAAAATCCCCTATGGCTGCTAGAAATTATCAACCGGGGCAAATCTACAGGTTACAAAATTTTGCAGAAACCTCAGATAAACTTATTAAGCCTCTTGCCTTAAGCCCTTACAAAGTAGATAAAACCCAAGGCTTAATCTACTTTATTATCTTAAAAGCGGGAAAATCAACAGAATTATGCCGTAATTTCAAGGCAGGAGAAGAGATCGTACTTATGGGACCAACCGGTACAAGCTCATATATTCCAAAGTCGCAAAATGTTATTTTAATAGGCGAAGGGATTAGGAACTTGGCGCTTTTACCAATTGCTCAAGAACTCAAAGATCAGGGGTCAAAAGTTATATTTTTTTCTGTTTATAACAACGTAAACGACATTTTGTATATCGATAAAATAAAGGAGGTAGCAGAGGAAAACCATATATTTATATTACCTAGCAATAGCACCGATAATATAAATATTAATAGTTTTATCAATAAGATCAACAAGCTAAAAACGTCAAAAAATGCTTATATAATATCTTATGTTACCAACAGAATGCTTGAAGAAATAAAAGTATATGAGCAACAGTTATTTAAAGATAGTGAGTTTGTTTGTGGTATATTAGCCCCAATGCAATGTATGATGAAAGGTATATGCGGCCAATGTATACAAAAAGTTGATAATGATAAAGGATATATTTTTTCCTGCGCTGAGCAAGAATATGATATTAAAAAATTTAATCCGAGAGTTATTGCGAAAAGGCTTGAGCAGAACTCCTTATTAGAAAAATTAGCAACTATTACTAAACAAAACTACTAACAAGTTATCTTTTATTTGTATAAATAGCCTCATTAGCATACCGATCCTTAATAAATTCGTGATAAATCTAAAACCCAAACTCTTATTGATTCTTTTTAAATTGTATTACTTGATTAAAATTGGCCTTTAGTGTATTTTTCTGCAGAAGGTCTAAAATAAATACCTTTCGGAGAGGTGGCCGAGTGGTTTAAGGCGCTCGCCTGGAAAGCGTGTTCACAGCAATGTGTCGAGGGTTCGAATCCCTTCCTCTCCGCCACGTGGTACAATTATTGATTTTTTCAAATTCTGAGAACGGGAAAGCTAATGTATAACATAGCTTACGGCCTTTTAGTTCCAGGTTCGCAAATATAAAATTCAGTAATTCCCTTTTTTCATTTACTGTCGAACCCTTGAAAGTTTCATAAGCTTGAGAGCTAATGTTTATAAGACCTATAAGCTTTTTTGAAAATTTATCATCTACTCTGTCGTAGCTTTTGAGTAAGTCACTTAATTCATATTGACGTTCTTTTAATTTATTTTTTTTATGTAAAAATTCTTCCCTTGTTAAAATTCCATCAGCTACTACAACTGGATCAAAACCAATTGACATAAAGTCCTATATTTTTATTTGAAGAAAAAGAACATTTACTTCCTATACCGTCAAGTGTTTTTGATATGCCGATTTGGACTAGATGCAGGGTACAAAATAATCACCATTTTGTAGTCAAAGGTAATTTTTATTCGGTACCGACAAAATATTTAGGATAGGAAATTAGTGTTCGACTGGGGATAAAGACTGTTACGGCTTAGTATAAACATCAAATCATAAAAACCCATGCAAGGAATTATAATAAAGGTCAATGGATTACAGACAAAAAAGATTCCCCAAAATCTGCTTTATATTATTTAGAGAATAACCCGGAGAAATATTTAAGTTGTGCTAAAGATATAGGTAATTCTACACACCAGGTAATAAGTAGAATTCTTTTATCAGGCGGTAGAATATCTCTCTACGTAAAGTTCAAGGTATTTTTAGATTATCGCAGACATACGGTAATGACAGACTAGAAGCTGCATGTTTGCGAGCTGTGTCTTATGATAATTATACTTATGAGGCCATATCCAATATTTTAAAAAATAAACTGGATCAGTACTCTATTCCTAATATTGAAGGCGGTAAAGTAAAGAATATTACGGTTAATGCTTATATTAGAGATCCTAAAGAATATGGTTCTGATATGGAGGTCAATTATGCATAACTTGCAACTTGATAATTTAGTACAGAAACTAAGACTATTGGGTATAGCCGATAGCCTGGAAAGTAGATTAAGACAAGCAAGGGATGCTACAATGTCATACGAAGAATTACTTTTAATGTTATTCCAGGACAAGTTAGATAATAGAA
Source organism: uncultured Rickettsiales bacterium (assembly GCA_903828265.1). Lineage (GTDB taxonomy): Bacteria > Pseudomonadota > Alphaproteobacteria > Rickettsiales > Rickettsiaceae > Megaera. The sequence continues at coordinate 389 of CAIKLL010000046.1, read as the reverse complement.
ACCAAAGCTCTCTACAGAGAAGAGTTACCCAAGCAAAATTTATTAAGAAAAAGAATCACGTAATTATTATGGGACCGGTAGGCACTGGTAAAACACATCTATCCCAGGCCCTTGGAATGTTTGCTTGCCAGCGTAATAAAAAGGTAAAGTTTATAAAGGGTAACGAGTTGCTTAACAAATTTTACCGTTCTAGAACTGATTTTACTTATGATACTATTTTTAAGCACTATACAAAAGTTGATTTATTAATCTTAGATGATTTTGGCCTAAAAACCTTATCAGCGGAACAATCATCTGATTTATATGATTTAATAGCGGCCGTGCATATAAATGCTAGTCTGATCATTACCACAAATAGGAAAATTGAAATATGGACGGAAATATTTTTT
>CAIKLL010000045.1 GCA_903828265.1 uncultured Rickettsiales bacterium | reverse complement strand
TGGAACAAATTATGATATTGACAGAAATATAAGTTTGAATATAAAAAAACTAGCAGAAAAAGAATTGTTTGCCAATCAGGCATCCTTGGTAAAAATTAAAACCGAAGAACAAAAAAGGCATGGTAGATCATTTCCGCCAAACCATGATTTACATAAATTAATCCTAAAAAAGCTTGGTTTTGAATTAACCGAAGGCCAATTAAAGGCAATTAAGGAGATAGAAACTGACCAATTTGCTGATATACAAATGATGCGTATGTTGCAAGGGGACGTGGGCTCTGGAAAAACACTAGTCGCCCTTCTGACTATGTTAAATGTTGTGACGTCAGGTACACAAACAGCATTAATGGCTCCAACAGACTTGCTAAGTGCTCAGCACTATCAATTTTTCTGCAACGCTCTAGAAAATACCAGTATTAAAGTGGAGTTACTCACTGGTAAAACTTCACCAAAACAACAACTTCAATTAAAAAAAGATTTAGCTGAAGGCAATATTGATATATTAATCGGCACTCATGCTTTATTTCAAAAAGGCGTAGAATTTAAAGATTTAGGATATATTATTATTGATGAGCAACACAGATTTGGGGTCGAGCAAAGGCTTGAATTAATTAAAAAAGCATCTCGACCTGATGTCCTTGTCATGACGGCTACCCCTATCCCGCGGAGTTTAACTTTAACGATGTTTGGAGATATGAGTGTCTCACAACTTAAAACCAAACCGCGTAATCGCTTACCTATAATCACTTCAGCAATTTCTAGTGAAAAAAGATCTGAAGTTATTACCTCACTAAATAAAAAATTACAAATAGGAGAGAAAATTTATTGGGTATGCCCTTTAATCGATCAATCAGATGAGATATTAAAAACAGCTTTTTCTGAGGAAGAAAATTCGGACCTTTCTTTATTTTCTGATGTAAGTACTAGATTTACTGAACTAGATAAAGCATATCCGAACCAGGTTTCTATGCTTCACGGAAAAATGAAAGCAACACTTAAGGATCAGGTGATGCAAGAGTTTAAAAACGGTAAAGTTAGAATCTTAGTAGCAACGACTGTTATTGAAGTAGGTATTGATGTACCTGACAGCAATTTGATTATTATCGAAAATGCCGAAAAATTTGGCCTTGCCCAACTTCATCAACTAAGGGGTAGAGTAGGACGAGGAAGCAAACAATCTTATTGTCTACTTATGTATAACCAAAAAAAATTATCCAAGTTTGCTAGAGAAAGACTTAAAATTATGCGGGAAAGTAATGATGGCTTTTATATTGCAGAACAGGACCTAATATTGAGAGGTGGGGGGGAAATTTTAGGTACTAAACAGAGCGGTGAGCCTGTTTTCTTTTTTGCGGATCTTACCAGGGATTTAAAAATTTTACTGCATGCAAACAATCTAGCAAAATCACTGGAAATAAATAAGTTTATTGATTTTCAGGTTACCCTATTTGCAAGAAATAATCAGGAGCTGATAAAAAGTGGATAAAACTATGGACTCATAACCAATGTATTTAATCTTAAATTAAAAAATGTATTATATTTTAGCTTTAGGTTGTATGCTATAATTGAAAAAAAATAGTATTGTTTTATTATCTAATCCAGAATTATCTAGAGAATTCATAATTAACATTGGAATAAAAAATTATGTCTAAGGAAAAAGAGGAATTTAAAGAAAAAGTCAAAGGAGAAAAAGAAAAAATTATTGCTGATGAAGATCAAATGACCGATATTAGCGATGAAGAAATTGAACCTGCTGATGAGCTTATTAGCCAAACTATGCCTATTTTATATCAGGCTATTCTTACACGTAATACAGAGGAAATTCGCAGTTGTTTAAATTCTTATGAAGCAGAAATGAGAGAACTCTACACTGATGAGGAATGTACTACCTCCAATGTAAATAACATCTATAATACACGAATCGGAGATGCTATAAGTAGTGGGGTTAATAGTGATCACCAAGATCTAATGCCTATTCAAGTAGCAGATAGATTTGGTTATCATGATATTTGCCAACTACTTATTTCTACATTTGATGATGATAAAAGCAAATGTACAGGGGAAACGAGCGAAGAAAATGTTTCCCAAGATTAAAGACGTTAGATAAAAAAGAAATAGTGAAATGAATCCTGCAACACTATTCATTTGCTTTAGAAACACTCGTAATTCTTGAAATTTAAGAATTACGAGCATTCTTATAATTATTTGATAATAAAAACATAAGTAATTGCATAAGAGATATTATATAAATTGAGGACCTAAGATAAAAGAAGTTGGTTCTTGCTTTCTACGGGTCATAAAACCAACAGAAAAATACCCTTAACCAATATTATATATACTTATGCCTGTTTTGTCTTATCTGCATACCTTTAAAAATAAGTCCAACCTGAAATTTAAGAGTTTGTAATTTATTTTTACAATTTAGGATAGTAGAGTAAATATACTTTCTCATTTCTAACTCTGATTAAATTTACCTGATTTAAAATAGCAAAAGGTAGTAAATTTAATCAGAGTCAATTTTACTGATTTTCAATAATTTTTTTATCGCGACTTTGGGCTTCTTTTTTAGCACTGTTCATATAAAAGCCTGTTCCAGCAGGTATTAACCGACCAACTATGACATTTTCTTTCAAACCAATCAATTTATCTAGTCTACCAGCAACAGCAGCTTCAGTTAAAACTTTAGTTGTCTCCATGAAAGATGCAGCTGATATAAAGGAATTTGTTTGAAGTGATGCTTTGGTAATTCCTTGTAGTACCGGTTCTGCTCTAGCAGGATCCCCGCCGTTTTTTACAATTTTCTTATTAATATCTTCAAGTTCAGCAGCATCTACCAATTCTCCAATTGTAAATGTAGTATCACCGGTATGAGTAATTTCTACTTTCTGGAGCATCTGGCGAATTACAACCTCAATATGCTTATCATCAATTTTCACACCTTGCAATCTATAAACAGCTTGGATTTCTTGCACCATGTATCTTGCTAAGGCTTCAACACCCATGACTTTTAAAATATCCTGCAGGACGGGATTACCATCAATAATCATATCCCCTTTCTTAACGAAGTCACCTTCGTTTACTACTACATGCTTTCCTTTAGGAAGCATATATTCAATTGGCTGAGAACCATCAGAAGGATGTAAAATAACCCTTCTTTTTGACTTATAGTCCTTACCGAACTCAATACGCCCTTCTACTTCTGCGATCACTGCATGGTCCTTTGGCCTTCTTGCCTCTACAAGTTCGGCAACTCTAGGAAGCCCCCCGGTAATATCCCTGGTTTTCGTTGATTCCCGAGGAATACGAGCTAAAATATCTCCGGCAGCAACTTCAGCACCGTCAGTAACACTAAGAACTGCATTCACTGGTAAATAATACTTAGCTTCCATTCCATTTGATAACTCAACTTTTTTGCCGCTGGAATCCAGTAACTGTATACGAGGGCGTAAATCCACTCCCCTAGAATATTGTTTTGATTCAATTACTACTTTACTCGATATTCCGGTAGTATCATCCATAACGTCTCTAACCGATAGTCCTTCTATCATATCAGTAAATAAAACCTTACCGGATTTTTCGGTAATGATCGGTATAGTATAAGGATCCCATTCAGCAATTTTCTGACCTTTTTGTACCATGTAACCATCGTCAACCATTAACCTTGCCCCATACGGCACCTTGTTCCTTGCACGCTCGTTACCCTTCTCATCAATAAATAAGACTTCGCATGCACGACTCATTACTATCTGGCAACCTTCTGAATTAACAACTAGATTGCGACCTATAATTTTTACTTTTGAATCATAAGAAGCTTCTATAGACGATACTTCTGCACCCTTGGTAGCAGCACCACCAATGTGGAACGTCCTCATGGTAAGCTGGGTACCAGGTTCGCCAATAGACTGGGCAGCAATAACACCCACAGCCTCACCTATAGAAACAATCGAACCAGTAGCTAAATCCCGTCCGTAACATTTAGCACATATACCTAGCTCGGTTTTACAGGTAAGAACAGATCTTACTTTAAGGAAGTCTAATCCGGAAGCTTCTATTTTTTCTAGCTTTTCTTCATCAATTAAATCACCCGCAGAGATTATGAGCTTGTTTGTTGCAGGATGATAAATATCCGCTGTAACTGTCCTTCCCAAAATCTGCTCAGCGAGTGACATCACTACTTCACCGCCTTCAATAATAGTTTTTATCTCTATACCATCGATCGTACCACAATCGTATTCAGTAATAATACAGTTTTGAGCTACGTCAACCAACCTTCTAGTCAAGTATCCTGAATTTGCAGTTTTTAGAGCCGTATCGGCAAGACCTTTACGAGCACCGTGAGTAGAGTTAAAATATTCTCTTACAGTTAATCCCTCTCTAAAATTTGAAATAATAGGAGTTTCAATAATTTCTCCTGAAGGTTTTGTCATAAGACCACGCATACCGGCAAGCTGCTTAATCTGGGCTGCCGACCCTCTTGCACCGGAAATGGCCATCATATGAATTGAATTCAATTTCTGTACGGTATTTTTGTATATACCACTATCATTAGATGCAGGTTTTGCAATGTTCTCCATCATATCCGTAGCAACTTTATCCGTACAAGCAGACCAAGCGTCAACCACTTTATTAAACTTTTCACAAAAAGTAATAAGACCTTCTGAATATTGTTGTTCGAATTCCTTAACTAGAGCTGATGTCTCTTTTATATGTTTTCCTTTTGATGCAGGAATTACCATATCATCCATACCGAAAGAAATGCCAGATTGACAAGCGTATTTAAAACCTAGTTGCATTAAATGGTCAGCAAATATTACCGTTGCTTTCTGTCCACAATAGCGATAAACAGAGTCAATAGCATTAGAAATTGTTTTCTTGGTCATTTGCTTATTCACTAACCTGAAATCAATATTTGAATTATTTTTAGGTATTAATTCACCCAGGATTAACCTACCTGGTGTGGTCTCAACAATACTTTCAACTTCTTCCCCATCAGAATTAATAACTTTCATCCGAAAACGAATCTTAGAATGCAAAGTTACTATTTTTTCATAAAGGGCAAATTCTACTTCAGCCATATCGGCAAAAACCATTCCTTCTCCTGGTTCTCCTGAAAGTTCAAGGGTTAAATAATACAAACCTAGTACGACATCTTTATCCGCAGAGATAATAGGCTTACCATTAGCAGGGCTTAAAATATTATTTGTTGACATCATCAGTACCCTTGCTTCAAGCTGAGCCTCTATGGAAAGTGGTATATGCACTGCCATCTGATCACCGTCAAAGTCTGCGTTAAATGCGGCGCAAACAAGAGGATGTAGCTGAATAGCCTTACCTTCAATAAGCAACGGTTCAAAAGCTTGAATCCCTAACCTATGCAAAGTTGGAGCTCTATTTAAAAGTACAGGATGTTCACGTATTACTTCTTCTAATATATCCCAAACTTCTACTTTTTCAGCTTCTACAATCTTTTTCGCAGCCTTAATAGTAGTAGCTATTCCATAAAGCTCAAGCTTCGAGTATATAAAAGGTTTAAATAATTCTAGTGCCATTTTCTTTGGCAACCCGCACTGATGTAGTTTCAATTCAGGTCCGACTACAATTACCGAACGTCCTGAATAGTCTACTCTTTTACCAAGTAAGTTTTGCCTAAAGCGACCCTGTTTACCCTTTAGCATATCGCTTAAAGATTTTAACGGGCGTTTATTTGGATTTTTAATTACTTTACCGCGACGACCATTATCAAATAAAGCACCTACAGCTTCCTGTAACATCCTTTTCTCGTTGCGGATAATAATGTCCGGAGCCTTTAGTTCAAGTAACCGGCGTAAACGATTATTTCTATTAATAACTCTTCTATATAATTCATTAAGATCGGAAGTAGCAAACCTTCCGCCATCAAGCATCACAAGCGGCCTGATTTCCGGAGGAATAACCGGTAACACATTAATTATCATCCATTCAGGCTTGTTACCTGAATGAAGGAAGTCTTCCACAAGTTTTAGACGTTTTACAAGTTTTTTCTTTTTAGTTTCAGAATTGGTTTCTCTAAGCTCAGTTTGAAGTTGTTTACTTAGTTCTTCAAGATCAAGTTCAGCAAGCAAGCGTTGCACAACTTCTGCACCTATTAAGGCAACAAAACTATCTTCGCCATACTCGTCTTGCGCTTTAATATAGGCATCATCGCTTAACAAATCGCCTTTTTGTAAAGGTGAGAAACCAGGATCAATAACTACATAGTTTTCGAAATAGAGGATCTTTTCTAGATCCTTCATAGCAATATCAAGTAAAGTACTTATTCTAGAGGGTAAGGATTTTAAAAACCATATGTGAGCAACAGGAGCCGCCAGCTCAATGTGCCCCATTCTTTCTCTTCTAACTCTAGAAGTAGTAACTTCAACACCACATTTCTCACAAGTGATGCCCTTATACTTCATCCGCTTATACTTACCGCATAAACATTCGTAATCTTTTACAGGCCCAAAAATTCTGGCGCAGAACAAGCCCTCTTTTTCAGGTTTAAAAGTCCGATAGTTAATGGTTTCAGGTTTTGTTATTTCTCCAAAAGACCAAGATCTTATTTGCTCTGGACTGGCAATATTTATCTTTATTTGATCAAATTGTTGAGTGTTGCTTAATTGACCGTAAAAATTAACCTTTGTTGACATAATAGCTTTTCCTCAAACTTAAACTCTTGAAACCTTGCTTTTAAAACCAAGTGATACTCAAAAAAACGGTGCACAAAATCTAGGCTCTAATGCGCACCAAAAAATAAACTTACTCTGAACTTTCTTCTAATTGTACATTTAAACAAAGAGATCTAAATTCCTTAATCATAACGTTAAACGATTCCGGTATTCCTGATTCGAAATTACCTTCACCTTTAACAATAGCCTCGTAAATTCTGATTCTACCTGCTACGTCATCAGATTTAACAGTTAACATTTCTTGTAAGGTATAGGCAGCTCCATAAGCTTGCAACGCCCAACACTCCATTTCTCCAAACCTTTGACCGCCAAAATGGGACTTACCACCAAGAGGTTGCTGAGTAACTAAGCTATAAGGTCCGATAGAACGTGCATGGATCTTATCATCAACAAGATGATGTAATTTTAAAAGATATTTATAACCAACTGTTACATTACGATCAAAATATTCTCCGGTTCTACCATCAATTAATTTAACTTGACCTGAAGCATCTTGGTCAGCTAGTTTTAACATTTCTTTAACATGGTCTGCCTTTGCACCATCAAATACAGGAGTTGCAAAATAAACCCCTTCTTTGATTCTTTCACAAAAATCAATGAACTCTTCCTTCGTTAGATCTTTTATCTTAGAAGTAACATCACTTTCACCGTATATCTTACAGACAAAATCCTTAATAGCTTCTACTTCTAAATCTTTTTTATTATAAACGTGAAGCATATTACCAACTTTATTACCTAAAGTTTTTGCCGCCCACCCTAAATGAGTTTCTAAAATTTGACCCACATTCATCCTTGATGGCAGCCCTAGAGGATTTAATACTACGTCTACAACCGTTCCATCTTCAAGGAAAGGCATATCTTCCTCAGGCATAATACGTGATATCACCCCTTTATTTCCATGCCTTCCGGCCATCTTATCTCCAGGTTGCAATTTATGTTTTGTCGCGATAAACACTTTTACAACTTTTAATGCACCTTGAGGCAAATCGTCGCCATTCTGTATTTTTTCAACTTTACTAGTAAAGCGCTTATTAAGCTCATCTTTCTTTTCATCATATTGTGCTTTAATTTGCTCAATTTCAACCATCACAGAGCTATCTTCCACAATTAACTGCCAATACTGCCCTTTAGATAAAGTAGATAATAAAGCATGATCAATTTTAGTACCAGATTTTATAGCTTTAGGGCCTGAAAGAACTACCTGGCCATCTAAAATCTTTTGTAAACGCATGAATACGAAATGATCAATAATTTCAATTTCATCATCCCTATCCTTAGCCAGTTTTTCAATCTGTTGCTTTTCAATTGTTATAGCACGTTCGTCTTTTTCAACACCCCTACGTGACAACACCCTAACTTCAACAACAGTACCGCTAACCCCAGGTGGAACGTATAAAGAAGAATCTCTAACATCAGAGGCTTTTTCACCAAAAATTGCTCTAAGCAACTTCTCTTCCGGTGTCATAGGAGATTCACTTTTAGGAGTAACCTTACCAACTAAAATATCTCCAGACTTTACTTCTGCTCCAATATGGACAATCCCTACCTCATCCAAATTCCGGAGACTCTCTTCACCTACGTTTGGCATATCTCTGGTTATTTCCTCAGGTCCAAGCCTTGTGTCCCTGGCAACAACTTCAAATTCTTCAATGTGAATAGATGTAAAAACATCATCCTTTACAATTCTCTCGGAGATTAAAATTGAGTCTTCAAAATTGTAACCACTCCATGGAATAAAGGCTACTAGCACATTTCTACCAAGAGCAATTTCTCCATTATCAATTGCAGAACCATCAGCAATTACCTCACCACGCCTTACTTGATCACCAACGTTCACTAAAGGTTTCTGATTTATGCATGTGTTATGGTTTGACTTCTGAAATTTCAACAATGAGCATATATCAACTTCCGGAGAACCATTTTTTTTACGCTCCAATGTTCTAACAACTATCCTAGTAGCATCAACCTGTTCTACTATACCGTCATTTATTGCCACTACTGCCGCACCGGAATCTCTTGCTACCACATCTTCTATTCCTGTTCCAACAAGTGGAGCATCGGTTTTTATAAGAGGCACCGCTTGGCGTTGCATGTTTGACCCCATGAGAGCACGATTCGCATCATCATTTTCTAAAAATGGAATTAACGAGGCTGCAACGGAGACAACTTGCATAGGGGTTACATCTATAAAATCAACCTCTGAAAGTGGTACAGTTACAAAATTTCCTGATTCCACCCGACAATTAACCATCTCAGATTTTATTCTACCATCCGGCTGTATCTCCATATCAGCTTGGGCAATTTTATATTTACCCTCCTCAATAGCAGAAAGATAAACCACTTCATCAGTTACAAATCCGTCTTTTACTCTTCTATAAGGGCTTTCTATAAATCCGTGCTTATTAATTCTAGCATAAGTAGCCATGGAATTAATCAATCCGATGTTCTGACCTTCCGGCGTTTCAATTGGACAAATACGGCCATAATGAGTAGGATGAACATCACGTACTTCAAACCCGACACGATCACGACTTACGCCGCCCGGTCCTAAAGCAGATAGCCTCCTTTTATGAGTAATTTCAGATAATGGATTAGTTTGATCCATAAACTGAGAAAGCTGTGAAGTGCTAAAAAACTCTTTTACAACAGAGACTAAAACTTTAGAATTAACTAAATCATGAGGCATAACCGCATCAATATCAACTACTGACATCCTCTCTAAAATAGCTTTTTCCATTCTAACTAGACCAATCCTGAACTGATTTTCAATCAATTCTCCAACAGATCTTACCCTTCTGTTACCTAAATGGTCTATATCATCAACAGTTCCCTTACCATCTTTCAAATCTACTAACACCTGCACGATAGTTTTTATATCTTCTTTGGTCAGACAAGTATTATCTTCGGCTACATTAAGATTCAGCCTCGCATTCATTTTAATCCTACCGACTTCAGAAAGGTCATATCTATCAGGATCAAAAAATAAATTATTAAATAAAACGCTGCCAGCCTCCACCGTAGCTGGTTCCCCAGGTCTTAATACCCTAAATATATCTATTAAAGAAGCATTTTGATCCTGATTTCTATCTGCAAATAAAGTATTTCTTATGTAAGCATCTCCTTGAGTTGGCACCTTAAGGACAGAAAGAGATTTTATCCCTGCACTATCAATCGCCGCTAACATATCTTCTGTTATTTGCGTGCCGATTTTTGCTAGAACTTCTCCACTAGATTTATCAACTAAATCACTCCCTAAATAAGCACCTAGCAACGTATGGTTAGGAACAATAATTTTTCTTAAACCGGCTTCTACAAATCTTTTAGCAAGTCGCGGCGTAATTTTCTGGCCGGCCTCTAAAATTACCTCGTTAGTTTCTGCATTTATCAAATCGTAATTCAATCTATAAATACTTAGAGTTTCTGGTTGAAAATCTACTACCCAACTTTTCTTTTTTAATTCATGAGTTATGGTTGAATAATAAGTAGTTAAGATCTCGGAAGGACTCATCCCAAGTGCCATAAGTAAAGTAGTAACCGGTAATTTCCTTTTGCGATCAATTCTAAAAAATACTGTATCTTTCGCATCAAATTCAAAATCCAGCCAAGAGCCTCTATAAGGAATTATACGAGCAGAATATAGAAATTTTCCCGAAGAATGAGTTTTTCCATCATCGTGGTAGAAGAAAACGCCCGGCGATCTATGCATTTGCGAAACTACTACTCTTTCAGTACCATTAATAATAAAAGTACCAGTATTAGTCATAAGAGGGATTTCCCCCATATAAACTTGCTGTTCTTTTATACCTTTTATTTCTTTAGCCTCAGTAGCTTCATCTATTTCCCAGACAGTGAGCCGCAATGTAACTTTAAGAGGTGCCACAAAACTGAGCCCACGTTGCAAACATTCCTCGACATCATATTTTGGCGCATCAAAATTATATTTTACAAATTCTAAAGTGGCTGAATTAGAGGGATCCTTAATTGGAAAAATTGAACGTAAAACAGCCTGCAATCCCTTATCCTTTCTTTCTGATTCAGGAACTCCAAGCTGTAAAAAATTTTCTTCATAAGAATTTTTTTGTATTTCAATCAAATTAGGCATTGAAGCTACTAATTTGATTTTACCGAAGTTTTTCCTAACACGCCTACTTGTTTGTAAGGATTGCGCCATATAATCTCCAGATATTTTTATATTTTTTGTATATTAAATTAGTTACTAATGCAATAACCATCATCGAAAGAAACAACTGTAAAACTTATTATTTTTGATCAAAAGTAAAATTTATTTAAGCTTAAATTAATACTCCACCTGTATAAAATCCAAATTATTGGTATGTATCGTCAATAAAATAACCTTTTTTAAATTTCACAGTGCAATTTGACAGTCTTTGGTAGTTTTACATCAAGTGTATTTAAGCTTAACAAATAAAATTATTTTTAGCTTCAAAAGACCATTTTCACCCAAATAACCGCAAGAGCTACGTACTTTCTTATAAACAGTATTAAAATAAGAAAGGATTTACACTTTAACTTATACTTATTGTTTAGAAAAGTAATTTTATAAAATACTATATTCTCTATTATAAAAGTGTGGGAACCTGTGGTTTATAAGCTCCCACTAGTAATTTAATAACTTTTAAAACAAAGATAATTAAGTTTTTTCCAAAAATTGTAGCCTATCACAGTTTAGTAAACTATCCTTATGAATCGACTCTAATTAATTACTTTACTTCTACTTTAGCACCTGCAGCTTCAAGCTTGGCTTTTATATCATCTGCTTCTGCTTTAGAAACTCCTTGTTTTAAAGGTGATGGAGCCCCGTCAACTAAATCTTTAGCTTCCTTCAGTCCCAGATTAGTAATAGCTCTTACAACTTTAATTACTTCAATTTTCTTGTCACCTGAATTTGCTAAAACTACATCAAAATCAGTTTTCTCTGCAGTTGCTTCAGCAGTAGAGGCTAGCGGAGCTGCTGCTGCTACCGGAGCTGCTGCTGACACTCCCCATTTTTCTTCTAAAAGTTTTGAAAGCTCAGCAGCTTCCATTACTGTTAGAGCAGAAAGTTCTTCTGCTATTTTTGTTATATTTGCCATAATAAATTACCTCTTTTGACTTTTAAAATTAAAAATTAATTATTCTTTTCTGAATAAGCTTGAATAACCCTAGCAAGAGATCCAGCTGGAGCTTGGACAATCCTAGCTAAATTAGCAGCCGGAGCCTGTAATATACCAACTATTTTTCCTCTTAATTGATCGAGAGATGGTAACTTAGCTAATTGTTGTACTTCAACTACATTCAAAATTTTATCATTCACTATCCCACCAATAACTTTTAAGTTATCATTGGCTTTAGCAAACTCAACTACTCCTTTTGCAGCAGCCACAGGATCTTTAGAATAAGCTATTGCAGTCGGCCCGGAAAAAGCTTCAGGATCATGTGTTAACTTAACATTGGTGGCAGCTATTTTGGAAAGTGTATTTTTTACTATCTTAAAAGATGCACCATTCTCCCTGAGAGCCTTACGTAAATTTGTAATCTGCGAAACTGTCAGCCCATGATAATGGGTAATAATTACCGAATTAGAATCCTGATAAATTTTTTCTAATTCCGAAACGAAAGTCTTTTTTTCTGATCTTAGCACCTTGTCCTCTCCAAAAACTTCTACTGTGAAACTGTTGACAAATCAACCCTAAGAGATGGACCCATAGTAGAAGACACATGAATCCTTTTTAAATAGGTTCCTTTTGCACCTGCTGGCTTTGCTTTAGCAACAGATTCTATAAAAGCTATAGCGTTCTTTAATAAATCTGCATCTGCAAAAGATATCTTACCGATACCCGCATGAACTATCCCCGCTTTCTCTACTCTATACTCTACTTGACCACTCTTAGCATTTTTTACGGCCGTTGTAATATCTGCAGTTACGGTTCCAAGCTTCGGATTCGGCATTAACCCCTTTGGACCTAAAACTCTTGCTACTTGTCCTACTACTCCCATCATATCAGGAGTACTTATACATATATCAAAATCTATTTTTCCTGCCTTAATATTATCGATAATTTCAGTAGAACCAGCAATGTCAGCACCAGCTGCCTTTGCGTCAGCAACCTTATCCTCTTTACAAATTACTGCAACTCTTACATCCTTACCGGTACCGGCGGGCAAAGAAACCATCCCCCTTACCATTTGATCCGAATGCCTTGGATCAACACCAAGATTAATTGCAATATCTAATGTTTCATCAAATTTAGCAAAGCAAGATTTCTTTAGTAAAGATATAGCTTCTTGTAAAGAATATTCTTTTGTTTTTTCAATGGCTTTTTTTGCTGCTGCTATTTTTTTACCCATAAGATTTTATTCTCAATCTTTAAATTATATAACTTAATTTTTTATTACTTTAATACCCATAGATTCTGCGGTACCTGCTATAATTTTTGCAGCAGCCGCAATGTCATTAGCATTTAAATCCTGCATTTTAATTTTAGCAATTTCTTCACAGTCAGCCATAGTGACTGTACCTACTACTGTATCTTTTTTAGTAGCAGAAGATCCTTTTTCAATTTTAGCAAATTTTTTCAAAAAGAAAGAAGCTGGAGGTGTTTTCGTAACAAACTCGAAACTTTTGTCAGCATAAACAGTAATTACTACCGGCAAAGGAGTACCAGGCTCCAAAGAACTGGTCGCAGCATTAAAAGCTTTACAGAACTCCATAATGTTTACCCCTTTCTGGCCAAGAGCAGGACCTATCGGAGGGGCAGGATTGGCCTTACCCGCGGGGACTGTTAACTTAATATAACCATCAATTTTTTTTGCCATTTTACTATCACCTTAAAAACTTATATCTTTAATTAACTAAACTAATTTCAAAACCTATGAATTGGTTTAATATTTTAAATGTCACCTTAAATTTAATCCCATTCTTCTTTAATGCTATTATACATAAACTTATTTAAAAGCAAATACTCTCGACTATCACTAACTTTTCTTTACCTGGCTAAAACTAAGCTCAATAGGAGTTGCTTTACCAAAAATAGAAACAGAAATTTTTAATTTTTGACCTTCAACATCAACTTCCTCTACAAAACCTGAAAAGCTATCAAAAGGACCATCTATCACCTGTATTTTATCTCCGACATTATACAAACTCGAAGTGCTAGCATTTTTAGTTTCCGATTCTAATTGTTTAAATATTCTTCCTACCTCTTCATCGCTCATAGGATTTGGTTTAGTTTTAGTACCTAAAAAACCTGTTATCTTAGGCACAGCTTTAACTAAATGCCACAACTCATCTGTCATTTTCATCTTGATCAGAATGTAGCCGGGCATAAACTTTTTCTCAGTAATGACTTGTTTTCCTCTTTTTATCTCAGGAACTTCTATTACCGGCACTACTATCTCTTCAAACTGATCAGCCATACCTTTTTTAGCTATTTGATCCTGTATCATTTGCTTTACTCTCTTCTCAGAACCAGAAACAGTATGTAGTATGTACCACTTAGCAACCATATTATTTACTTCTATTAATCCCTACTTCACTTTCCAATATTTAAGAAAAACTTTATAATATTGTGAATACCATAATCTAAAATTAAGCTTGCCAAGCTAAACAAAAATACAGCAATAATTACAACTACTACTGAAGTAACTAACTCTTTTCTCTCAGGCCAAACAACTTTTTTTGCTTCCTGCCGCACTTGATCAAAAAATTTATATATTTTCGTTTGTTTCATTACAATCTCAACATCTGCCTTATTTTATTTGGCAGGAGCGACAGGAATCGAACCCGCAACCTCCGGTTTTGGAGACCGGCGCTCTACCAGTTGAGCTACACTCCTATCACAGTTCTCCCAATAAATCAACATATTTAATTATTAGAGAATAGCGATCAGTTATTTATCTCTCTAACAAGAGAAATATTTTTTAACAATTAAGTCTTATTTTTTTCCTTGTTGTTTTAATAAAATAGTATCAACTACATGCTGAGGCACCTGAGCATAGCTGTCCAAATCCATAGAGAAACTAGCCCTACCTTGAGATTGAGACCTCAAAGTATTAACATAACCAAACATTTCTGCAAGAGGTACATTAGCCGAAATAACCTTTGCATTACCTCTATTATCCATACTAGTTACCTGCCCCCTTCTGGAATTTAAGTCTCCGATAATATCACCCATATATTCCTCAGGCGTAACAACCTCAACTTTCATAATCGGCTCCAGCAATTTTGGCCCCGCAAGAGGCATACCTTCTCTAAAAGCAGCTTTAGCAGCTATTTCAAAAGCAAGAACACTAGAATCAACGTCATGGTAGGAACCGTCAAGTAAGGTAGCTTTAAAATTAATCATTGGGTACCCTGCAATGATACCAGAATTTTTGATGGCATTTAAGCCTTTCTCTACACCAGGTATATACTCTTTAGGTATTGCTCCACCAACAATTTTACTTTCAAAAACAAACCCTTCTCCTGGAGCTGCTGGCTCAAATAAGATTTTAACTTTCGCAAACTGACCTGCACCACCAGATTGTTTCTTATGAGTATAATCAACTTCATAAGCTTTGGTAATAGTTTCACAGTAAGCTACTTCTGGAGCTCCAACGTTAGCTTCTACCTTAAACTCCCTTTTCATACGGTCAACAAGAATTTCTAAATGAAGCTCCCCCATACCGCTAATGTTAGTTCTACCACTTTCATCGGTAAAAACTCTAAAAGACGGATCCTCGGCAGCTAATTTTTGCAAGGCAAAAGACATTTTTTCTTGATCAGCTGTAGACTTAGGTTCTACTGCAAGCTGTATAACAGGTTCCGGGAAGTCCATTCTTTCTAAAATTATGTTCCCTTCAAGTGCGCACAAAGTATCACCCGTAGTAGTATTTTTTAAACCCGCGAGAGCAACAATATCTCCTGCAACCGCTTCTTTAACATCTTCACGGTTATTAGCATGCATAAGAAGCATACGTCCCACTCTTTCTTTTTCACCTTTTACTGTATTAAGTACAGTACTACCTGCAGAAAGTTTACCGGCATAAATTCTGATAAAGGTTAAAGAACCGACAAAAGGATCATTCATAATCTTGAAAGCAAGCGCTGCAAAAGAATTATCTACAGAATTTTTTATAGCCTTCTCTTCACCGCTTTTAGCATCAATAGCTTTAGTATCTGGTATATCCAAAGGCGAAGGTAAATAATCCACAACTGCATCAAGTAACGGCTGGACTCCTTTGTTTTTAAAGGCTGAACCACAAATTACTGGAACAAATTTACTTGAAATAGTACCTTTCCTAATACAAGATTTAATTTCTGCTTCCGAAAGCTCAGCACCTTCAAGGTACTTTTCCATGATTGCATCGTCGATTTCGGCTACAATGTCTAGCATTTTAGCCCTATATTCGTCAGCTTGCGCTTTTAGATCGGCAGGGATTTCACCATAAACGTACTCAGCCCCTAGTGAACCATCTTTCCAAATCACAGACTGCATTTTCACGAGATCAACAACACCTACAAATGTTTCCTCGTTCCCTATAGGTAATTGTAAAACTAAAGGCACAGCCCCTAATCTGTCCTTTATCATACCGACACATCTAAAGAAATCGGCCCCCATTCTGTCTAATTTGTTAACAAAACACATTCTTGGCACAGAATATTTATCAGCTTGTCTCCACACAGTCTCAGACTGAGGCTCAACACCTGCTACACCATCAAATACAGTAACCGCACCATCAAGAACTCTCAGCGACCGCTCTACTTCAATAGTAAAATCAACGTGCCCAGGAGTATCTATAATGTTAATTCTTTTTCCATTCCAAAAACAGGTAGTAGCCGCCGAAGTAATCGTAATACCCCTCTCCTGCTCCTGCTCCATCCAGTCCATGGTAGCACCGCCATCATGTACTTCACCTATATTGTGAGATTTACCGGTATAATACAAAATACGCTCGGTAGTTGTGGTTTTACCCGCATCTATATGAGCACATATACCAATATTACGAACTTCGGACAATTTATATTTAGACATAGCAGGTTACCTCTAAGAAGTTCTTTGAGCAAAATGCGCAAAAGCCTTATTAGACTCAGCCATTTTATGAGTATCTTCTCTCTTTTTAATTGCAACGCCACGATTATTAGCAGCATCAAACAATTCTTCAGCTAGTTTTTCCACCATACTACGACCAGAACGCTTAATTGCTGCGTTAATAAGCCACCTTGTTGCTAGAGCATACCCTCTTCTTTCGTCAACGGGAGACGGAACTTGATAATTAGCACCACCGACTCTTACAGACGTAACTTCAACAAAAGGCTTTACGTTATTTATCCCATCGGTGAAAGTTTTAAAAGGATCAGCATTATGTTTTTTTTCTACTCTCTCTAAAGCGCCATAAACAATTTTTTCCGCTAGAGATTTTTTCCCATCTTTCATAACGTTGTTTATAAATCTAGATAACAATACACTATTATACTTAGTGTCCGGCTTTATTACCTTTTTTACTGCTGCATGACGACGCGACATTTTATACCTTAACTACTTTTATATTATATTAAATAACTTATTTGCTACCCTTAGAAGAAGTACCATAGCGAGAACGTCCTTGCTTACGTCCTTTAACCCCTTGCGTATCAAGCGCACCACGAACTATATGATACTTCACGCCGGGAAGATCAGGAACCCTTCCTCCTCTTACAAGAACCGCTGAGTGTTCCTGAAGATTATGTCCCTCACCAGGAATATAAGCGTTTACATATTCACCATTACTTAAACGAACCCTAGCCATTTTACGGAGAGCTGAGTTTGGTTTTTTGGGAGTAACAGTTTTGACAATAACGCACACACCTTTCAAAAACGGATTTCCTCTAAGAGCAGGAGACTTTGTTTTCTTGATTTTTGATTGACGACCCTTTCTAACAAGCTGATTATTTGTTGGCATCTACTAAATACACTCTAAACTGAAGTTAAAAAAACAACTACGGATGAAATACTAGTTTCCATCAGTAATCTAATATTTAATTAAAATTTCTGAAGAACTATACCTAACTTTTAAATCAATAGCAAGAATTTTATATACACAAATATTAGATAATTAAAGTTTTATTTTAAATCCATCGTAAAGAGGCTTAATATGGGACGGTAACTTGGTAATAATTTCATGATAATCAATATTATGGCTCATATTAGTTAAATAAACTTTTTCAGGGCTATATTTTTCAACCCATTGAAAAACCCTTTCAAGACCCGAATGTTTAATAGTGGATCTATAATCCACACAATCTAATACCCATACTTTAGTATTATATAGATATTTCTCAGATGTATCAGGGATAGAGGAAATATCACAAGAATAAACAAACTCCTTTACCCTAATACCGAAGCTTTTAATTGCGCCGTGAATTTGAGGAAATAACTGAAAAGTAGTATTATTAATTTTAATTTCCTGAAATTCACTAACAATATTCATCTTCAGCATTCCACTATCAAATAAATATTTATATCTCTCGAAGATTAATGGGGCAATGGATTCTAGAATAAATATATCAAGAGGTTTGCCATGAATATAAAAAAATACTCTTAGTTCATCTATGCCGCTTAGGTGGTCAGCATGCTCATGAGTTAAAATTGCTGCATCTAGATGGTAAACACCTACATTAATTAGTTGTTCTTTAATATTAAAACCAAAATCTACTAGTACCTTTGTCTCATTCTGGTTAATTATTATTGAAGATCTAAGCCTTTTATTATATGGTGAATCAGATTTACAAACTGAGCAGCTGCAACCTATAACCGGAACCCCTAGAGATGATCCGCATCCTAAAATATTAACTTCTAACATATATTTTACTCGATGAATAATATATATAACGTTATTTATAATTTTTTCGGTATTAACAAAGAAATATTTATCTTCGTTAATAAAATTACTAACGTTGGGATAATTCCCACTCTACTTAAAATAAGTTCACAATTTTTCTTTATTGGGAATTTTGCAGCATATTATCTTATAATATGCCTATATTGCTATTTCAAATTAAAAAAACGTTCAAACCCGAAAATAGAATTTGTCCCTATTTACAATCAACTGGTAAAAGCCGGAACGTGTTATAGTTTATTTGGTTTTGCTTATGCTGCTCTTAAATTCGGCATTAATCTACCGCGTCCGTTTTGTTCTTTGACGCCTTCAGAATTTACCACTATTCTTGACGTGACGAAAGAACGCTGCTTATCCTCATTTCCGAGTGCCCACACCGGGCTTACTATTCTTATAGCTTATTATTTATGGCCATATCTTACAAAATACCAGAAAGCAATAGTGTTATCACTAATAGTTGTTGTATCAATTTCTAGAATTACCCTAGCAATGCATTACCCGGCTGATATAATTTACAGTATTCTTATAGCTTCCCTGATAATTTTTTTTAGTAATAAATTGGTTGATTATATGCAAAATATAATCGTAAAACCTATTGGTAAAATTATAGCTGATGTACTGTTCGGTCGCTGACTTTATAAAGTTAATTAAAGCTTTCAGCTTTAGCCGCTTTCCATAAGTCAGCATATACACCTTGCGAAGCTAGATCTAACAGTTCTCCTGTTTTTACCATTGGATAGATTTCAGCAAAACTTTTGCTTACTCCTATATCCGTATATTTTCTAACGTGTGAAGCATTAAGCTCCTCAGGACTATTTAACCCAAGGGCACCAACAATTTCAGCAAAATCTGACAATACACGACGATGAAAGTTACTAACGCGTAGTGATTTATCTGGTACATCCAATGACTTCCATCGATGTTTGTTTTGGGTTGCAATTCCCGTTGGACACTTATCGGTATTACACTGAAGGGATTGGATACACCCAAGGGCAAACATCATAGCTCGTGCAGAATTACAAGTATCGGCTCCAAGAGCTATTTTCGTTAGCATATCGTAACCAGTGGCTACTTTACCGCTAGCAATTAAACGCATCCTCTCTCGCAAACCTGCGCCCAATAGAACATTATGCACGAAAGTTATTGCTTCATTAATGGGAGTCCCAACTTTATCGGCAAAAATCAAGGGGGCTGCGCCGGTACCTCCTTCAGCACCATCAACCGTAATAAAATCCGGGGTTATATCTGTAGCAATCATTGCCTTACACAAAGCCATGAACTCACCTCTATGACCTATACATAATTTTATGCCCACAGGTTTCCCTCCACATAAATCTTTAAGTTTAGCAATAAATTCAAGCAATCCGATAGGCGTGGAAAATTCAGGATGCATAGGAGGAGATATTGCATCAACTCCTGCTTCCAGCATCCTAATCCTAGCAATTTCTTCAGTGACTTTTACTCCAGGTAAAATTCCTCCATGCGCAGGTTTTGCTCCCTGAGATAACTTTAATTCAATCATTTTAACTACATCAT
This sequence comes from uncultured Rickettsiales bacterium, assembly GCA_903828265.1. GTDB lineage: Bacteria > Pseudomonadota > Alphaproteobacteria > Rickettsiales > Rickettsiaceae > Megaera. The sequence continues at coordinate 26,843 of CAIKLL010000045.1, read as the reverse complement.
GACTAGAATTTTCCGCAAAAGCTTCAGGATTGAACCTACCGTTTTTATAACGGCAACCAAAATAACCAGTCCCAATCTGCGAAATAATGTCACCCCCATTCTCCAAATGATAAGGGCTAATTGCTCCTTCTCCAGTATTATGAGCAAAATTACCAATTTTTGCTCCTTTGTTTAAAGCCCTGATAGCGCTCGGACTAATCGCCCCAAAACTTATACCAGAAATATTTAACCTAGATGCACTGTATGGTTTTGTACAATCTACTCCGCCGAAAGCTACTCTATTCTCGTCCTCACTAACATGTTTGGGTGCAAGAGAATGATAAGAAAATTCATAACCTATAGCTGTTATATCATTTTTAGTACCAAAAGCTATCGTATCCCTAACCCCTTTAGCTTTTTGATATACAAGCGATCTTATTTGTCTACTGAAAGGCGTGCCGTCTTTATCTGATTCAACAAAATACTGCTGAATTTCAGGTCTAATAAATTCAAGCATATATCGCAAGTGGCCAATCACGGGGTAATTGCGCAAAATAGTATGCTTAGTCGAAAAAATATCCAATAATCCTATTGTTATATAAGGAACTAAAAAGTAAAGAACATATAAGGCAGATTCTGAAAATTGATAAGCAATAAAAGTAATAACTATCCCACTTACAGAAATTAAATAATATAACCAGCGCATATATACCGCATTATTTTTACTTAGATTATTTCCCAATACGAATTTCAAATATAACCTTAGCTTTTATAAAAGATAATATTTATGTTGCTTATGGAGTTAATTTTAAGAAATATTATGTTATTTCCAGCATAACAGTATAGCTAATTAGGATTAATTTGCGGAGGTTATTAGATATACTAATAACAGTGATAGTTAGAACTATTATTATTTAAGTTATTCTTTCTTCTGATGCCGGTAAGAAGAAATTGCCCTGCATTCCCCCTATTTTTATATCAATCAGAAATTTAGCAATATCTCCATTTTCTACAAATTCGGCAACAGTTTTTATACCCAGATCAGCTGCCAACTTTATGAGAGTTTCCACAAAAAATCGACTGTGATCATTTTTTAATATATCGCGTATATAACTACCATCAATTTTTATAATATCGATCGGTAAATTTAAAAGTTGTTGAAAAGATGTAAAGCCGGAACCAAAATCATCTAAAGCAAATTTACAACCATATTTATGCAAGGTGTCAATAAAACCTTTAATAGCTTCGAAGTCGTCATTTAAAGAGGTTTCTGTAATTTCAATAATTAGCCTTTTAGCTACATTATACTTTTTAAGCAATACTTCTAATCTCTTGAGTAATCTATGATTTAACACACCCACATTAGAAATATTTACTGAAAGACTGATTTTTTTATCTCTCGCTAACTCTAATATTGCCATCTCTATTACTGTAAAATCAACAATACTAATCAGCCCTTTACTTTCAGCGTCACATATCATGGGACCCACTGATACCCATTTATTTTGTTTATTTTTAATTCTTAATAAACATTCATAGTAGATAATATTTCCACTTTCACGATCAACAACAGGTTGATACATAAATTTAGTAGTTTTTTCAAGCAAAGAACTTCTTAACAGATTAAGCCTTATATTTCTAGCTCTTAATTCCTGGAGATCAATCGGGTCATCATCATAGTTAAAATAATAAGATTTATCTCTTGAAGCAAGATTTGCGTAATTCAGTAAAGGAAGCAATTTAGTTGCTTTATTACCCACAACTTGAGGAAAGCTTATACTTCCTATTGAGCATTTTAGATAACTTTCCGGAAATTCTTTATCAACATACAATTGTACCTGAGAATAAATAGAATAAGCCAACTCTTCTAATATTTTATTATCACTTGGAATCAAAATGTACAATTTTATGGATTCTGTATCCTTTATAATTTTACACCCTGCTATTTTCTGGCACTCCATATCTACAACAGCATAAAATTTTTCAACGATTGTATCTAGATCATCAAGTAATATAATAAGTTCGTTTTTATTAACTAAACAAACTACCATTATAGTGCCTTGCTTATACCTCTCTATTTCCTGTTGTAAATATCTAGTCGCCTTAGTTTTGTAGTTCATATCTTCTAATACCAGGGGGAACCTTGCAAACTTCCAAATCAGTTGTTATTCTAATTAATCAGCGATATTATCATCTCAACACTATAATACATTCACAATTTTTAAAAAAGTATGAATAGACAAGAAACAATCGAACAAAAATTAAGTGTGTTAAAGCCACAATATTTAGAAATTATCAATGACAGTTATCTTCACAGCAGTCATAACTCAAGCCCTGCAAACGGCGAATCGCATTTTACTATTAAAATATTAGCAGATTCCCTCTCTTGTCATTCACTAATTGAACAGCATAAAATTATTAAAAACTTATTAAAAGAAGAATTTACTAGAGGTCTCCATGCTTTATCAATTATAATAGTCAAATAATAAAACACATCTAGGTATACATTTTATGAATAAAGAAATTATAGTAACGGCTCTTGCCGGGGCTACTATGATAGCTAAAAAAGCCTCTGGAAATTTAAAAGACAAAAGCTCAGAATATATAAAGTAAAAAATTCTACAAAATGAGTTTGTCACTCGCGAAGAATATAATCAGCTTCGCCAGCTTGTACTAAAATTATCAGAAGAAATTAAAACTATTGATAAAAAGCTTCATTAACTATTTATATAGCAATTATTTTATCTCAACTATTAATTTATTTTTTGGTAATAAATCAAAATTTTGATACAATAAATCCTAAGCAGGCTAACCTGGAGTTCGTGGAGCTTGAGCGTATATTTAATTAAATATTATGGAGGGAAATAATGAGTAAGAATAATCCATTTGAGTTTTTTCAATCATTTATGAACCAAGAAAACTTGGCAAAATCAATGAAATGGATGCCAAATACGGATATGACATCTTTTGGAAATATGATAAAGGAAACTGCTGAAGCTATCACATCCACTAATCAGCTAATTTCAGACACTGTTCAATCAATTGCAAAAAGGGGAGCCGATTCTTTTCAAAAAAATACCTCCGAAATGTTTAATACAATGAAAGAAGCTACCTCCGCAGGAGATATAGAACAAATTGCAAATTGCCAGCAAAATTATTGGAGAACAACCGTAGAAAATAACATAAATAGTGCAAAAGAAATTTTAGATATAACATCTAAATCTTCAATAGAAGTGCTAGATGTTATGGGGAAAAACTTTACTGAAAAAATGAATAAACCTTTTGCTGCAAAAACTAAGCACCATTAAAAAAATATTTATATTAAAACCTTCATCGGTAGTATGGTTAATTTCTTATCTACTACCGATGTATACACTAGGTTAGAGCTTATAGTTATATTAACTTTTACAATATTAAGGTAATACGGTAATTTTTTGATCTAACTTGCAAAATTGATAACTAATAATTATGTATTTAAATCAGTACTTAAGTTTGAGTCAGCAGTAAAAATTACAATATAATAAATAGTAATTGCTTAGTTAACATTCACTAAGGCTTTAGCAAAATCTATAGAACTAAACGGTTTTAAATCATCCACTCCTTCACCTACCCCTATAAAATACACCGGCAAGGAATTTTTTTCTGATATGCCTATAATGACCCCAGCTTTTGCCGTGCCATCTAATTTTGTAACAACTAAACCTGAAACTGGAACAAGCCGCTTAAATTCTTCTGTTTGAATAAAAGCATTTTGACCTGTAGTTGCATCTATAACCAGTAAAATATGGTGAGGAGCTGATTGATCGACTTTCTGGATGACTCTAACTATTTTGGCTAATTCATCCATTAAGTTTTTTTGATTATGTAATCTACCTGCAGTATCAATAAACAGTATATCTAAATTACGATCATATGATTCAGTAACAGCTCTATAAGCAACACTAGCAGGATCAGAATTTTCCTCTCCTGTAAATAAAATAGCTCCTGCTCTTTCGGCCCACTTTGCTATTTGGTCGGTAGCAGCTGCTCTAAAAGTATCACATGCAGCTATCCCTACTTTCTTACCCTCTTGGGTATAGAATGAAGCTAATTTACCTATAGAAGTACTTTTACCGTTACCATTAACCCCACATACTAAAATAATATTTAAACCATTATTTAATTGGAATTTACGATCATTCTTTTCCATAAGCTGCGAGATAGTCAAAGCCAGTTCAAGTTTGACTTCTTCCACCGTTATCTCTTTGTCAAATTTTTTCTTCTTCAGAAGTTCAATAATCTGCCCTGCCACCTTTACACCGGTATCAGATGATATAAGCAGTTCTTCGAGCTCATTTAAGCTATTTAAATCAAGCTTCTTTTTATTGAAAATATTCTCTATTCCAGCACTTAATTTGTCGGAAGTTTTATTAAGAGCAGACTTTAACTTATTAAAAAACCCTGACATTACCTATCCAAAAATTGATTTTCTTAACTTCTTTTTATAGTGAAATTATATTAGGTAGTGCTATTTCCTAATTACTTTTTTAGCATTTACCGCACTTAAGTTAACACAAAAAGTCCCTTATGTAAATCTGACGGTTATTTATTATTAATAGGAGTAATTAAATTAACCTTATGTTTTACTAATAATTAACACGCCAGTTTATTCCAAAGTAACTATTACCTTTTTCTCCTGTTATTGCTTCAAGAGATATTTTAGGCGTCAACTCTACTTCTATTTTAGTTTTCGTTCCGAAAACCTCATTACCCTGGTCTATTTCCAGATATACTTTATCTGTGAGATATTTTCCAACCCCTACGTAAGAGCTTTCAGTATTATCATCTTCTTTAATGCTAATATCATCAACTCCTAAAATTTTTCTGCCTAAACCAACAGGATCAAATCCTCCTCCATACCCGGATAACTTTCGCATCCCGTTAGCAAGACCGATCGCCTGGCTCGGTGAAATACTATCGGGATTCTTTCCGAATAATAATAATGATAAAGCGTCTTGCTGGCTAAGGGATGGGGTAGATTCAATTCTTATATCAGGTTTAAAAATGGAACCTCCTAATACCAATCTTATTTCTGTGTCTCCTACTACCGTTGCGCCTACTATATTTAAATAAGGAGAAGGAGAAATTGGTCCACTAAAGGTTAGTATACCTTCTTTCACTGTTAAAAACTTACCAAACTCTTGATATCTACCTCTTACCGATCTAAGTTCCCCAAAAATGTTGGGATTACTAGCATTACCTGCAATTCTTAAATTTCCTGCCAAAAGAGTATTGACTCCTCTACCCCTTACATAAACTTGTTGTTTTGCATTAAGCCCGACATCTAGCTCTAATACATACGAAAGTTGTTTATTTTCGGTTTCATAAATTATTTGACCACTATTAATAGTTCTAACAACATTTATAGCCGGAATATCATCTGAAAAATGTTCTGGAACTTTAATTTCCATAGGCCCAAGATCAAAGTTCCCTCTGGCCAAGGCTTTTTTATTATTACCCAGCACTGCCAGATTTCCAGCCATTTCACCCTGAAGATAAGGGCTATTTATTAAACTAAATTTTTTAGTATTTATGAATAATTTAAAAGGAAGATCCTTGTTAAGTAACAAGTCACCTTTTGCTGCTAAAGAGTTAGAGTAATTATCATAAGCGTTAAACTCCAATATTGATATACTATTATTCTTGGCAGTTATTTTTCCCGAAATATCTTTTAATTTAACCCCGTATTCTTGATATTTATATTCACCTTGTGTTAAGTTCATTGTGCCGTTAACCACTAATGCCTCAATATGGCCGGATGCTCTTATTTCGCCGTCTAGATATCCTTGTAATTTATGACCTACCGGTAAAGGCATTAAGGATAGAATATTAATCTCCTTAGCGGCAGTTAGACTTGCATTAAGATTACCTTTTTTCAAAATAGAAAATTCAAAAGGAGATAACTGAAAATTACAAGGAGCTTGTAGTTTAAAACTTGCCAGCTCCCTCTTTTCTTGTTCTATATTAGCCTTAAGAGAAAGTTTATTATTTTCAACATGGGAGGATAATGTCAAAATTGGTGGAATACTGCCTTTAGCAGCAAGATTAATATTATGTATTTCTAATTTGGAATCAAAGAGTGGAGATTGAGAACTACCGCTTAAACTTACACTTCCAGAAATAAGTGACTGATCAAAAACCTTAGGCAAAACATTTGAAATAATAGCTAACGGAAATTTTGTAACCTTTAATATCCCATTTATTCTAGAATGATTACCTTTTAAATCCAAATTTAATTTACCGTCATTTGCTACAAGGTTAGGAACTGCAATTGAAAAATCTTTCCCGAACTTAAGTTTAATAGCTTCGGGAGTAGCAATTTTAATTTTGCCGATTGTACCACTAATTTTATTAATAATTTCAAGATTCGTAGCACCTTCCTTTGGTTCCTGCAGATAATTACCTTTTAGCTGCCCATAAGTATTTAAATTAATTTGGTAAGGATCTATCGATTCCAAATGCGTAGTAAAATCAATAGCCTGTCCAGCTTCTTTAGCTTGCAGTGTAAAAGATTTAACTGTTCCGTAATTACTTGCTAATGAACGGACCTTTACATCTGCCTGGCTTATTATAAGTCTTTCAAAATCTTTTAGAGATAAAGAAAAATCGATAAAATCGCAATTAGCAATGGATGTAGAAAGGTGCTGGGCTTTACCTAAAATATCTAATTGCTCTTTTCCGGTATCAGTTTTTTTATATCCGACCTTAATATCAATCTGCCCTTTTTCTAATAAGGGAAAGAAATTTTTTAATTCATAAATATTATTACTATTTACAGTAAATTCACCTATTGCACCTTGCCCTTTATTATCAAAAGATAAATTCCCCTTACCACTTAAGTTGCGCCCTTTTACAGTAAAATCTTTCAAATAGATTTTTGAAGCGTTTTTCCCCACTTCTCCTCCACCCTTAATAGAAGCAACCTCAAATGAAAATTTACCCTCTCCACCATCTTTATTAACTATTAAATCCGATTTCCAATTCAATTTCGGTAATTGAAAATAATTCTGGCTGGCATCTTCAAAAAATACTTCGCCACTGGTAGCAACATGAGGAGCAGTTAACAACCCTGTAAAATTTATTGTTCCTTTAAACAGACTTTTTAAAGACTTACGCTCAGAAAGTAAATATTCCAATATAGAGCTATCATAATTTGCGCTTCCAGCTAAAGAATTCTCTAAGAAATTAATATTAAAATTTCCTACCAGATTGAGGTAAGAAGAAGAAAGCTTAACTTGTTCAATAATTAGATTATTATTTATAATATCAAACTGGCCTTCAGTATTCAAAACAGCACCATTTATCAATGGTAACTTCTTATCCGCGGATCCATTAACTCCTGGATTAGCTGTTAAATCTGTCCAAAAACGAACTGTTTGATCTTGAGAATAAAAATTGAGAGTAGCAACAACACTGAAGCTAATATCCTCTGAAAGCTTACTAAGTTCTGGAGATAAAATAAAATTTTTAATAGCAATATTTTTAATTTTGATATTAGGTACAAATCCTAATTGCTTTTTATTTGTTAAATCCTTCTTTCTAGAATTTAAATTGGAATTTGGTAGTCTTGTTAAAATTAATCGCTCAGCAGTTATATCGTTTACATTAACTTCCCAAATCCATAATAAAGAGGGTACTATATTAACACAAAAATTTTCAGCAATAAAAAATTCCGCTTCGTTATCACTGAAAGTAAGTTTTTGGATCTTTACGCCTAAAGGTAAAGAAAAATCTACATCTTTAATTTTTAATTTATAATTTGTATTTTGCTCTACATACCTACTAACAGAGTTAGTGACCATTGCAATACCGTTCTCGGTTTTAAGCCATAAGAGAATCGATAATAACAATATTATAAATATGGTGATTAGAAACAATAAAGACCGTAATAAAAATTTCACTCTATTTAATGCATTTGTCTAATAAATCATATTTTAGGACTCTATCTTAAAAACACAATGCTTTTTCGTTGCCTCTCATAGCGGCTAATATGATAATTATTGAAACTTAAGGTTGTTTATTTTAAAATATCACAATATTAAGTTAAAATATTTAAGGTTACTATGAAAAAAAATTACCTTGACAAGGGTAAGTCCGCATCACGAATTCCAAAAGAACTAATTAGCACATTTGATGAAACGGTTTTTGAATATTCCAAAAAAATCTATAACTTTCTGATAAATAAATTTGAAACGGAAGATATTCCTTTAACAGATAAAACCTTGAATTATTAAAAAAGCTATACGAACTTGATCCGAAACAATTAGCATATGCTTCTACAATCGGTAATCCATTAGACATTGTTTTAGAAAGATCCGAAACAATAGAAGCTCCGAAGCTGCAAAAAGAATTCATAAGCTTCTTTCTAGAAAAAGGAGGAAAGATATCTAAAAAAACTGAAATTGGAAAACTGACTAGCCATTTAGGTATTTTCCAAGAGCATCTGGGCAAAATAGCTGACACTATATACAATTCTTGGTTTGTTCCTAAAGAAATTATTAAAATTATAATAGATTATTTGCCGATTTTCGAAACTGGAGAGGAAAATAGCTATTCTATTTCCTTTTCATCTTCTTGTTCTTCGGGAAGTTCTTGTTCTTTCTGTTCTTCCTTATCTTCCTCTTCCTCATTCTCCTGTAGCAGTTCCTCTTCAGAAAGCTATAGTAGCATCAGTCCGTTATCAGGAGAAGAAAGTTCCATAGAACTTTATCATCAGGATTAATCATCTATTCTCCCCTTAATTATTATCAGGCTTTTAGTTTTAAAAAATACTTATTAATTAGAAATACTTACTACAGGCTTGCAGATAAGAATATCCTGTTATAAGAGTAAGAAAGGCTGAAATCCATAGAAAAATATGACCTACCAGGTCAAGCCACGAGATGCCCGAACCGACTGAGCCAATGATGAGCATGGTCATGGAAACCATTTGGATAGCAGTTTTAATCTTGGCTAATCTTGTTACCGGCACGCTAACACTTACCTGCGCTAGAAATTCTCGCAAGCCTGCTACAACGAATTCCCTAGCTAAAATTAAAAGAGAAGGGATCTCATCTGCTCTCCCTGCCTTAACAAGCATCACAAGAACACACCCTACTAATACTTTATCTGCTATGGGATCAAGCATCTTGCCAAGGTTTGAAACTATATCATATCTTCTGGCAAGGTAACCATCAAAGAAATCAGTTAGGCTTGCTGCTGCAAAAATTATTCCTCCAAATCTATGAGCAAATTTTGAATCCTCAAAATAAAACGACATTACAATAAGGGGAATTGCCACTATTCTAAGAATTGTCAAATAATTAGGTATGTTTTTATCAATTCTCATCCGGTCTTTATCAATACCTCTATTTTTGGGTAAAGTCATTATGATATAGTATAATTTTAGCTACTCATTAGAATTCTTAATATAATTTTTGTTAAAAACCAACTAATAACTTGCAAGAAGCAAGGATTTAGTAATAGATTAATGGTTTATAAACTATATAATACAACTAGCAATGGTAAAAATATATACTACAGCAAGCAAAGCAATAAAAGACATTGTTAAAGATGGAATAACCATTCTGGCCGGTGGTTTTGGCCTTTGCGGAATTCCGGAAAACATCATTGCCGCTATTGCCGAATCCGGGGTAAAAACCCTAACAATTGTCAGTAATAATTGTGGAGTAGATGATTTCGGCCTTGGGTTATTATTAAAAAATGGACAAATTAAAAAAATGATTTCATCATACGTTGGTGAAAATAAGCTATTTGAGCAGAAATATCTAGATGGTTCGCTCGAACTCGAACTTAATCCCCAAGGCACGCTAGCTGAGAGAATAAGAACAGGCGGCGCAGGTATTCCGGCATTCTATACTAGAACAGGTGTTGGTACAATTGTTGCCGAAGGAAAAGAAGTACGTGAATTCGATGGAAAAAAATACCTAATGGAACAGGCGATATTTGCTGACGTTGCTATAATTAAAGGATATAAAGCTGATAAATTCGGCAATGTTATTTACCACAAAACTGCCAGAAATTTTAACCCTATAATGGCTACAGCCGCAGAGGTAACTATTTGTGAAGTGGAAGAAATCGTTGAAGTAGGCACCCTTGATAGCAACAATATCCATACACCCGGTATTTTTATTGATAGATTAATACAAGGGAATAACTATGAAAAAAGAATAGAAAAAGTAACTACCAGAAACAGAGAGGCTAGCTGATGGCTTGGACAAATGATGAAATGTGCAGAATAGCGGCCGAAATGGAGATTAAAGATGGCCTATTTGTTAACCTTGGTATTGGCATGCCAACCGATATACCGAATTATATCCCAAAGCATATAAATGTATGTTTTCAAAGCGAAAACGGCATGCTCGGCATGGGCCCTTTCCCTTATCCGGGAGAAGAAGATGCTGACCTAATCAACGCCGGCAAGCAAACCATTACCGCTCTGCCAGAAAGTAGTTATTTTGATAGTGCAGCCTCTTTTGCCATGATCCGGGGGGGACACGTGGATCTAACTATTCTTGGAGCCTTGGAAGTATCAGAAACTGGCGATTTAGCGAACTAGGCAATACCAGGCAAAATGATCAAAGGCATGGGCGGAGCTATGGACCTAGTGGCTAATATAAAAAGGGTGGTTGTTCTCATGGCTCATACTTCCAAAGACGGTAGTCCGAAATTAGTAAACAAATGTAGCCTTCCTTTAACAGGAGTAAATGTAGTAGATAGAGTAATTACAGACCTGGGAGTTTTTGATATCCAAGAATCCAAAACATATTTAATAAAAAAAGCCGAAGATGTAACTGTAGAAGAAATAATAGCAAAGAGTTCTGCTAAAATTTATTTCCATAAGTAATAAATCCTAATAACTTTATAGTTAAAGGTAGGAAGAATATGGTAGTACATTATATAGCTGTAGGTGTTGGAGGAGCTATAGGGGCTATAATACGCATCGCCCTTTCCAAAATTCTCCCTTCAACGATAATCGGAATACCCTTTCAGCTTTTAGTAATCAATAGTTTAGGTTGCTTTGCAATGGGACTACTAGCTCAATTATCTGTTTCATGTTGGATTACATCAGACAATATAAAATATTTTTTAATGCCTGGTATATTAGGAGGCCTAACCACCTTTTCGGGATTCGCCTTAGATTTTGGTTATCTTATAGAGAAGAATGAATATGGCCTGGCTATCTTATACTCTATACTCAGCTTTGGAATAAGTATTTGCTGTTTTTTCATCGGAAGCAAAATTGCTAAGCTTTTTATAGCCTAACAACTTATTTATGATTAGTAAACCAATTTTGTACGTACTGCTTAAGCTCTAATTATGAAGAAAGAGCATAATATCTAGAAAAAAAACCGATTAATTCAATAAATCATTATTAAAATCAAATTAACTATAGGTTTTTATGCACATAACACCGGGTAAGTGAATAGAGTCAAATGGATTAAATTTAACCCAAAATGGACAAGCATAGCGCATAATATCCTATTGGTTCTTTCATAAGCATAGCCATAAAACCACCCGCATATAGATGCTAATATAACATATAAAACCCCACCTTTAAAATGTGCCAGGCCAAAGATAAGAGAAGTTATTGTTATATGTAATGTCTGGAAGTTTGTTTTCTCATTTAAAAACTTTTTCAAGTGTGTCTGTACAAATCCACGAAATATTACTTCTTCAGCCATACAAACAAACAGCAGATTATTTAATACCCAAATCGGTAATATATCTGGTAATTTTGGTTCAAATTTTATATATCCCGTTAAAATTCCCAGTAATGATACAAAACCAGCACATATTGATAAATACAAAGTAGTGTATAATATTGACTTTTTGTCCACAGGCTTTTCTAAAATTGATAAACCGCTAGTAATATAGATAACAAGAGCAGCAATGGTTTTATCAAAATTTAAATACATAGAGAATGGACAAGATAATGGAGATAAACGTTCCTTATCTATTACCAAGCTATTAGCAAAACCAAGTATAATATGGATTAGAAATGCAGTTATTAATAAAATAATTATTAAAAATAATATAGTTTTTAATAACCTACTTAAATTACCATATGAAAAGTAGGTATAAGATAAGCCAAAGAGCAATAAAATTGCCAGTAAACTTTCTAAATTAATAATTCCATGTAATAAAGCACTGGTTATTGTTATAATAGTTGCGCACAATATCAGCTTTCTACTCCTTATAAATAAAGATGTCGATACTGTAAATGCAAGTAAAATATAAGTTATATTCAGTGCCACAAATAGATTAAATTTTATTGTTAAACCTTTCTAAGAATTTTTTTACTAACTGATTGCAGCTTAATGTTTCTAGGAATAATTTAGCATCTTAGAGAAAAAAGTATATCATCGCAGAGAGAAGGACAGACCCACCCTGATATAGGCTTTACCAATTATCTACTTTTTAAACCTCATAAAAGACGCTATCAAGCAAATTTATAGTGTAAATTTTAGATAATTATGTCCTGGACTTTGTCTTATTATGATAACTAATACCTTGCCGCTCCTACCTTTCTAATAGCCTTTTTCAGATTTGCTTTTTAGCCTTTTTTAAATGTAAACCAGCAAATTCCCAATTAATCATATGATCAATAAAACTACTGACATAATCAGGCCTTCTATTACGATAATCTATGTAATAAGCATGTTCCCAAACGTCGCAGGCAATTATAGGTTCATAACCTTGGGTAATAGGAGTTTCAGCATTACCAGTTTTTATAATATGGAGCTTATCATTTTTATAGGCAAGCCAAGCCCACCCGCTACCAAATTGGCTTACTGCTGCTTGTTTAAAATCAGCCGCAAATTTTTCATAAGAACCAAAATCTTTTTCAATCTGACTAAGAATTTCTCCTGTGGGCTTCCCTCCGCCGTTCGGTTTAATAGAATGCCAAAAAAAACTATGATTCCATACTTGGGCCGCATTATTAAAAATAGCTGCATTTAAATTGTAAGAAGCTAAAATTATGGATTCTAGATCTATCTCCATCATTTCTTTATTATCTTGGAGTAAATTATTTAAATTAGTAACATAAGCATTATGATGCTTATTGTAGTGGTAATCGAAAGTTTCAGCAGTAAAATGAGGTTTAAATTCATCTTTACCATATGGCAATTCTGGTAAAACAAAAGGATATTTTTTTTGATTTGAATGGTTACAGTAAGTCATTTTTATTCTCCCTAATTAATACGTTGATATATTTCTGTAGCTCTATAAACAGCTTTCATTTCTTGTAGATCACCACTACAGTGCAAAACCATATCACATCCGGCAACAATAGCTTCTTTGGTAACAGCAGCTAGGCTCTTACAAAATAACGGCTTTATAAGCTCCTGCTGCTTTTGGCAAATGTCAATTATTTCTTGCCCCTCTTTATCAGCTATATCAATTACAAATAATTTTTTAAAATCTTCCTGATATTCATTTTTCCATTCCTTATTCTTAAGCGCAAGAGAAATCGTTGTAAGTAAGGATTTTTGTTGCCCCACTTTACCATGTAGAGCGTACATACAAATATCATCCGTTACTAAAATACCTTTAAATCCAATTTTATTTCTTATATAATCAATAACTTTATTAGATAAGGTTGCAGGGTTTTTAGAATCAAGTGCGTTATACACTATATGTGCACTCATCGCCCATACTTCTTCGCCGGAAAGTTTTTTGAATACTTTAAAATCTGTTTCTTCAAGGGTTTTTAAGTCCGTATTGATTATTGGTAAAGCAAGATGACTATCAACTTCTGCTCGCCCATGCCCGGGAATGTGTTTAATAAATGCTATTCCTCCTTGTTCATTAATGCCTGCTATAGCTTCCTTGCATAAATCAATAACTTGTTCTGGAGTAGAACCTAAACTGCGATCGCCAATAATCAGGTCAGCTTCTTGGTGATATATATCGCAAACTGGAGCACAGGGAGAATCAATACCTAAGCTGTTAAGGTCTGCCATAATTTGCAAATAATTTTCCTTAACGGCACTTTTAGCCCTAACTCGGTCATCCAAATACATATCGGCAAAAATCTTTGCTGCTGGATATAATTTTCCTACAATAGGTGGCTTAATTCTTGCCACTCTTCCCCCTTCCTGGTCAACAAAAATAAAAGTTTTTCTTTCAGGAAACAACTCTTTCAGTGATTTTGTAAGAGCTGTTAGCTGCTCTCTAGATTCAACATTTCTAGAAAATAGAATAAACCCTAATGGTTTAGCTTTCAAAAAGAACTCTTTTTCTTCACCCTGAAGTTTAGTTCCTGCTAAGCCAAAAATAATATTACTAGTTTGAGTTTTCATAAAAAAATTTATTAATTTAATGAATTTTTTCTAGATTACTAACGGTCGAATATCTATCCTCGTAGTATACCGGTACATTGCCGATAGCACCGTTACGATGTTTGGCAACCAAAATTTCAGCAAAATTATGAACTTTACTTAGCTTATCTACCCATTCAGAATATTTGACATCATCCTGTTTTGGTTCTTGCCTCCTTAAATAATATTCTTCCCTGTATAAAAACATCACCACGTCCGCATCCTGTTCTATCGACCCAGATTCTCGCAAATCAGATAACATCGGCCTTTTATCTTCTCGTTGTTCTACTGCTCTTGAAAGCTGTGCTAAAGCTATAACCGGTACGTTCAATTCCTTGGCCAGAGCTTTTAATCCTTGAGTAATCTCCGAAACTTCAATAACTCTATTTTCCGATTTATTTGACCCCCGGAGTAGTTGCAGATAGTCTATAAACAAAATCCCTAAATTATGTTTTCTCTTTAATTTACGGGCTCTTGTTCTAACCGCTGATATTGTTAGTGCCGGAGTATCATCAATGAAAAATGGCATTTGAGCCAGCTCTGTTGCCGCTCTTCTTAAATCGTTATAATGCTCTTCATTAACTTTTCCGCTTCTCAGTAGCGAAGAATCAACTTTAGTTAACATTGAGAGTAACCTAGTAGAAAGCTGCTCGGAAGACATTTCCAAAGAAAAAAAACCAACTGAAGGTTTTGGTAAATCTGGCTCAGTTTTTTTAAGCAGAGACCTACACGCATTAAAAGCAAAATTAATGGCAAAAGCAGTTTTACCCATACCCGGACGTCCAGCAATAATAACAAGATCCGAGTTATGAAATCCTGAAAGCTTTGTATCAAGATCGATAAGTCCCGTAGAGATTCCGGTTACATGATCAGAATTCTTCATTGCTCTATTAATGCTATCGAGTGAAGAAGCTACGTGCTCTTTGATTGATACAAAGCTCTTTTCATTAATCCCTTCACTAGCAAGCTGGTATAACTTACTTTCAGCCATTTCAAGCTGCTCAGCACCGGTATTTTCTAAAGTGGAGTCGTAAGCTGTATTTACAATATTTTCGCCAATTTGGATCAGATTACGTTTAATTGCAAGATCAAATATTATTTTGCCGTAATCATGAGGGTTAATAACAACCATAGCCATGGTAGTTAATTTTAGCAGATATTCCTCTCCGTTTAACTCAATAAATAATGGTTCTTTATCAAGCATTGATTTTAAAGCTATTACTGAAGGGGTAAGGCCCTTATCAGAAACAACCTCAATCGAATTATAAATTTTTTGGTGTAAAGGTTCAAAAAAATGTTCAGCTCTTAAGAATTCATTTACTTGTTCAATTAAGGTAGGATTAATCAAAACAGCTCCAAGCAGCATCTGCTCTGCTTTAATATTAGCAGGCAGTACCCTTTCTATGGTTGTGTCCATCATCCCTACTAACTTAAATCTCTTAAATATTTATCAGCTTCCAGTGCTGCCATACAGCCCGTTCCAGCAGCAGTTATCGCTTGGCGATATATCTTATCCTGAACATCACCAGCTGCAAATACTCCTTCAACACTAGTTTTTGTAGAGTCCGGTGCGGTTATTATATAACCCTCGTTATCCATATCAACAATACCTTTAAACATATCAGTATTAGGTTTATGACCTATTGCTATAAATACACCCTCACAAGCAATTTCCTTAATTTGGCCAGAATTTACATCTTTAAGATGAACTCCAGTCACTGACTTTGGTTCTTTAGTACCTACCACCTCATTTAATACGTGATTCCATATAGGAATTATCTTTTTACTGGAAAATAATCTCTCCTGTAAAATCTTCTCTGCTCGGAGCTCACCCCTTCTATGAACCAAGTAAACTTTACTCGCATGATTCGTTAAAAATAGCGCTTCTTCTACTGCTGTATTACCGCCGCCCACTACTACTACCTCTTTGTTTTTAAAGAAAAAACCATCACAGGTAGCACAACCTGAGACCCCAAAACCTTGGAATTCCTGCTCAGATTTTAGCCCAAGCCATTTTGCTTCCGCACCGGTACAAATAATAACTGTATCAGCTTCGTATACATCACCTGATGAGGTAAAAGCTCTAAAAGGTTTATTAATTAACTCAACCCTTTCAACATAATCATACACGAGTTTTGCTCCAACATGTACTGCCTGTGCTTCCATTGCTTGCATCAACTGCGGACCTTGTATAGATTTTGCAAAACCCGGGTAATTTTCAACGTCAGTAGTAATAGTTAATTGTCCACCCGGCTGCATGCCACAGATTAATATCGGCTCTAGAGCTGCACGTGCTGCGTATATAGCAGCAGTAAATCCTGCCGGACCAGAACCAATAATTAGAACTTTTGTTTTTGTCATACTTTTAAATTCCTTTGGAAATTGTCCTTACTTAAGATGGCTTAGACTCCTTAACTTTTTTAATTGCTGCCGTTTTAGTACCTCTGCCTTTCGGTTCTGTTTTCTTGGCAACTTTGGAAAGAATTTTTTGGTCCTTTCCAAAAGGAAAATCATTCTCCTCTTCACTCTCTATATCACGTCCTGAAAGAAGATTCTTGATCTCTTTACCTGACATAGTTTCACGCTCTATTAAAGCTTTAGCTAGGATATGTAATTGATCTAAGTGGGTTGTAAGAATATTTTTAGCAAAATCATATCCTTCTTTTATTATTCTTTTTACTTCATCATCAATAATTTCTGAAGTTTTTTCTGATCTCCCCTTGTCACCTCCGCCACCTGAAGCATAAATATCCTCGTTAGTTCTACCATGAAAAATTGGTCCTAACTTTTCACTAAGTCCCCATTCTGTTACCATTGCTTGAGCCATATTAGTAGCCATTTTTATATCGGAAGATGCACCGGATGTAACCTTCTCAGTACCAAAAATTATTTCTTCTGCAACCCTTCCAGCCATGGCAACGGCGATATCTGCTTTCATTTTTTCGAAAGTCATTGAAAGTCTATCACCTTCAGGCAGGCGCATAACCATACCAAGAGCTCTACCTCTCGGGATAATAGTTGCTTTATGAATTGGATCAGAAGCACTACAATAAAGACCGACTAAAGCATGACCACCTTCATGATAAGCAGTCAGCTTTTTCTCTGCATCGGACATGGCAAGCGATTTCCTTTCTACCCCCATTAACACTTTATCTTTAGCATTTTCAAGGTCTTCCATTTCTACAATTTTTTTACCTGCCCTTGCTGCAAGTAGTGCTGCTTCATTAACAAGATTTTGCAGTTCTGCTCCAGAAAAACCCGGAGTCCCTCGAGCAATAATTCTTGGATCTACTTTATCGGAATATTTGATTTTCTTCAAATGAACCTTTAAAATTTGCTCCCTACCATTAATATCAGGATTTGACACCGTAATCTGTCTGTCAAACCTTCCAGGACGAAGAAGGGCAGGATCAAGGACGTCTGGCCTATTGGTTGCGGCAATAATTACTACTCCTTCATTTGCTTCAAAACCATCCATTTCCACAAGCATCTGATTAAGAGTTTGTTCCCTTTCGTCATTACCGCCTCCAAGTCCTATCCCTCTATGACGACCTACTGCATCTATTTCATCAATAAATATAATACAAGGAGCATTCCTTTTGCCCTGTTCAAACATATCTCTTACCCTGCTAGCACCAACACCAACAAACATTTCAACAAAATCAGAGCCAGATATGCTAAAAAATGGTACATTTGCTTCACCTGCTATAGCTTTTGCAAGCAAGGTTTTACCGGTTCCAGGAGGCCCTATCAATAAACACCCTTTTGGTATTTGACCACCGAGTTTTTGAAATTTACTAGGATTTCTTAGAAAATCTACTATTTCAGATAATTCTTCTTTCGCTTCATCAATACCGGCTACATCAGCAAAAGTTATCTTTGGCCCTTTATCAGATAAAAGTTTTGCTTTGGATTTACCAAAACCCATTCCTTTACTACCACCTTGCATTTGTCGCATGAAGAAAACCCACACTCCTATTAAAAGCAGCATCGGAAACCAGGAAACAAAAATACTAAATATGGAATTCATTTTAGTGTCAGGCGGAATAACATCTACATATACTCCGTGCATAGTAAGCTTATCAATCAATCCTGGATAGTCAGCCGCATAAGTAGTAAAGCTGCTGCCGTCAGTAAAGGTACCGTCTAATGTCCTTCCTTGAATTTTGACTGATGAAACTTGTTTTGCATCAACTTTATTCAAAAAATCAGAGAATGCTAGTTTCTCCTTGCTAGAGCCAAAACCCTCTCCCTGAAGAGCGTTAAAGGTTACGATCATTAATATAAAAATAAAGATCCAAATAAAAATATTTCTGTTCTGATTGTTCATTGAAAATTCCTAGAAAAAATGAGTAAAACGTGAAATAAAGTTAGGTTTAAAAATCACTTTTATAGCACCACTTAATACCTCACTATCATAATAGGATATATGGGGAATAGCCACCACTTTTTCAAGATTTTTAATTACTGGGAGGGTAAATAATATAGGTTTATGGTTATTATCACTATCTTCGGCTAAATTTTCCAAATTTAAATGCTTTCTTAGCATTATATACTCTTCCATTTTTAGATTTGAAATAGTATAGCCTGGTTTATCGAGAATAATTTCGAATCTATTATCCCAATAATAAACATAACAAGAAGATTGAACCTTATAATCTTGCTCCTTGCAGCAGCTATTTTCAACAAACGTCTTTTCTTTATAAACTATTATCTCTTTATTTTTAACAATTAATTTACAATAATTCAAAGTAGAGGTTACAAACTTTTCAAGTGTTACCAAGGATATTATATTAATTACGTTCCTATAACGCGGGATAATAATTTTACCGCTAATTATTGTTAAAACATAATTAATTATATGAATTTTTATTTCTTCTTCTAATTGATTGAACTTAACAATATTAATTTTTGCAAAACCGTAATTATATATTGATACTACTTCTGCAAGAGATCGTATTAATGTTTGATTTAAAAATTTGGCTTTTTCAATAGAGGAATTATATTCAGATAACAAGTTTGCCTTTTCTGTTTTAGCAAGAATTACAAGTTTTTTCCTGATTCTATTCCTTTCGTATTTATCCGACTGATTAGATTGATCTTCCAACCAGGTAATATTATTTTTAAGTAAATACTCTATAAGTTCTTTCTTTTCTATATCAAATAAAGGGCGGACTATCCATATATTATCCCAAAAATAAGTAATATTAGGCATAAGAGCAAGAGGACTAGCTTTTTTGGATTTTCTTATTAAATAGGTCTCTAGCACATCATCAAGATGATGTGCCGTAAGCAATAAAGGGATTCCAAGCCTTTTGCAATTTTCGCTCATTAAATCGTAACGTGCTTTTCTTGCTCTCTCTTGTATTGCCGTTATTTTATTATCAGGGTTCCACGATAAAGATACAAAATCAAATTTAAATCTGTTTGCTAATTTTTTAATATAGGCAACTTCTAGTTTGGATTCGGGTCGCAAATTATGGTCAACAGTAAAAACCGTAATGCTTATATCTTTCGCTTCTGACCATTCTGCTACTAAATGCAACAAAGCAATTGAATCGGCTCCTCCGGAAACTGCAACCCCTAATCTACTAATCCTATTTACCCCTAAAATATTATTCATATTTAAGGTAAATTTTTTATGTAAAAAAGGGGAGAAAGTTTTGACCACTGTCACTTACTCGGGTAACCAGGAAAGATCTTCTGCTACTTCGTATATTAATATCAATAAATATATTGCAAAAATTGCCATAGCTAAACTGGCAATATAAACTCTAAAAGACTTAAAAAATAGCGCTAACAAACCACATACTGTTATAATACCTAGACTATAATAACCCCCATATAATAACAGCCGCCAAAGGATATTATTACTAAAATAACTCATTAAACTCCGGTCAGTAGTATATGCAAAAGCACTACACACGGGTAACTGATATAAGATAATTAAAAAAGCATATATAAAATTCTTCTTAAAATTCATATAGATTCCATCAGTAAAATTATAAACCTTGCCTTTCAAGCATTTTTTTCTTAATTTCCGCAATAGCTTTAGCAGGATTTAACCCTTTCGGGCAAGTTTTGGTACAATTCATGATTGTATGGCATCTATAAAGCTTGAAAGGATCCTCTAAGGCATCAAGCCTCTCACCGCTTGCTTCATCTCTTGAATCAACAAGCCATCTATAAGCCTGAAGTAATATAGCAGGTCCCAGATATTTTTCACCATTCCACCAGTAACTTGGACAAGAAGTAGAGCAGCAAGCACATAATATACATTCGTATAACCCATCAAGTTTTTCTCGATCCTCTACAGACTGCAAACGTTCCTGTCCTTGTCCTGCTGGGGTATCAGTTTTAAGCCAAGGTTCTATAGAGGCATACTGAGCATAAAAATGAGTCAAATCAGGAACTAAATCTTTAATTACACTCATATGAGGAAGAGGATATATTTTAATGTCACCTGAAATTTCATCTATAGCCTTAGTACAAGCAAGAGTATTAGTTCCATCTATATTCATCGCACAACTACCGCAAATTCCCTCACGGCAGGATCTCCTGAAAGTTAGTGTAGAATCAAGCTCATTTTTGATTTGAATTAAAGCATCCAGAACCATTGGTCCACATTTATTTAAATCTATATAAAATGTATCCATTCTTGGATTTTCTTCAGAATCGGGGTTATAACGATATATCATTATTTTTTTAGGAGATTCCACCCCTTCTCGGCCTCCATACACTTTCCCTTTAGAGATTCTGGAATTGAGTGGTAACCTTAATTCTGCCATATTTTCCTCAAAAAATTTAATTTTTAGAAAAGCTTTTTCTTACCAAGAATTGCAATTATATAATTTACAGAACGCTATTTTATATTGCAATTAATTTTATGTAAAACTGAGTTAGTTCATTATATTTATTAGCAAAATATAACTAGCTCTTAGCTCCAGATCAAAATTAATTGTATCCTCAGTTAATTTTACCAGTTTATCGTATCGGTTGGTAAGGTAATTAATCGATACCGGCATTATTTGTTCTAAAAATTTCTTTTCTAAAGGAGATAAAGCAACGTCATGGCCAGATAGATTTTTACAAATCCGTGCTATTAAATTTTGAGCATTACTCGTAAACTCTACCCATAATTCCCTATCTTTTGTACTAAAATCTTTAATATAAGATAAATGCTCGTCAATTTTAGTCATTTTAAGAAACGGTCTTACATAATAATCATCAACCTGCTTACTTCCAAAACTACCAAGTACAGCAGAATTATAATTGTAAGTAATTTTTCTGCATCTTGAGCGAATAGTTGGTAAAATCGCCGCGGCATTAGTCGTTATAAGAAAAACATAAGTGTTTTTAGGGGTATCTTCAAGTAACTTTAAACAGGAATTTGCTGCATTTAAATTCATTTGATCCGCCCCGCAAATAATTGCAGTTTTATAACTGGAAATAATCGAGGTTTTGTTAAGAAAATTCTGTAATTCTCTAATTTGCTGCATCGCAATGTTTTTTGCACTATTCCCAGATTTTTCCACAAGCATAAAGTCGGGATGGCTTAAAGCATTCTGCTGCTGATAAAAAGCTTTACCAATAAATTCTATAATTTCCTTCCTTGCAGCTTCCACATCATCTACACCTACGAGGTAAACGTTATATAGCTTATTAAGGTCTAGAGCTTGAGTCAGATATTCCTTGATCATGCTTATAAATTATGAGTGGTTATTTTTTTAACCTATTAAGCGAATGTTCTAATCCTAAAATTTCAATTATTTCGAATACACTCGGTGATTTAACATCTCCAGCTATAAAAGCTCGGATAAAATACATTAATTCCCCAAGTTTCATATTAGATAATTCTGCAAGCTCTTTTAATTTTTCTTGAATCACCTCTTTAGAAAATTTTTCAAGATCGGTCAGGGTTTTCCTAACTTGCTTCAAAAGGTTATCATCAGTATTTAAAATTATTTGTTTTGCTTCCTCAGTAATGTAAAGCGGAAGATCTACTACATATATCAGAGCCATTTGCTTAAGATCAATCACAAGTTCAGCTCTCGGTTTCAAACTAGCCATAGCTTTTAAAATATTACCTTTTGAAACGTTTGATATTACATGATCTTCTTCAATCATATTTATTATTATTTCAGCAAGTTCTGAATCGTTTTT
This sequence comes from uncultured Rickettsiales bacterium, assembly GCA_903828265.1. Lineage (GTDB taxonomy): Bacteria > Pseudomonadota > Alphaproteobacteria > Rickettsiales > Rickettsiaceae > Megaera. The sequence continues at coordinate 4,338 of CAIKLL010000045.1, read as the reverse complement.
TTGCCTTAGGTAATGAGCATTTAAACTTTTCATTTTATTAAAATCAAGCCTAGCAGCTGATTTGCCTAGCCCATCAATACTAAACCACTTTATTGCCTGATCTCTTGAAATTATTTCATCATCACCATGACTCCAGCCAAGCCTCAACAAATAATTACATAAAGCCTCTGGTAAATAACCCATTTCCTTATAACTTTCCGTACCGAGGGCTCCGTGCCTTTTCGATAATTTTGTACCGTCTGGTCCATGAATCAAAGGAATATGAACCATAGCCGGTACTTTATATCCAAGAGCTTCATATAAAATTTGCTGCCGATGAGCATTGCTTAGGTGATCATCACCTCTAATAATATGAGTAATACCCATGTCATGATCGTCAACTACCACTGCTAACATATAGGTCGGACTACCGTCGCTACGCAGCATTACCATATCATCTAGCTGGCAATTCTGAACTGTTACTTCACCTTGCAAAAGATCCTTAACTATGGTCACACCTTCCCTGGGAGCTTTTAACCGCACTACAGGTTTTATATCCGTGGGGTACTTATTAGTATCAGCATCCCTCCATGGGCTATTAAAAATGAAATGCTGTTTTTTAGCCATAGCTTCTGCCCGCAAAGCTGCAATTTCTTCCTGCGATGAGAAACAAAAATAAGCTTTTCCAGCTTTAACTAAACTGTAAGCTACTTCCTGATGCCGTGCCTCTCTTGCTGATTGGTATACTACCTCATCATCATAATCTAACCCTAACCATTTCAGAGAATCAAGAATAGCACGGGTTGCTTCTTGTGTTGACCTTTCTTTATCTGTATCTTCAATTCTAAGCAGGAATTTGCCATTATTTTTTCTGGCAAATAGATAATTAAACAAAGCAGTTCTAGCTGATCCAATGTGTAGAAACCCTGTGGGAGAAGGCGCAAATCTTGTAATTACGGTCATGCCTGAGTAAATTTTTTTCCTAAGTTAAGAATTTATCCAATCTGCAGTCTGGCACTATTTTTGTAGAGTATAAAATCTACTTCGGTAACCATCAGAACTGAATTATCTGAAGACTAAAATATCTTGTGATAAAGCAAACATCAAGTTAAAATACTGAAATGGCTGTCTTTAGTTACTATTATATGGTCATGCACTGATACATCAAAAACCTTACATGCCTTAATTATTTTATCAGTAATTATCCAATCATTCTCTGACGGCACGGGACTCCCGCTAGGGTGGTTGTGTACCACAATAATAGCGGCTGCCCCGTAAAATAAAACTTTTTTAACTATTTCCCATAAATATAACGGAGCAACATCTAAGCTACCTTCAGAAATAACTTCATCTGCCAAAACAACGTTTTTTGTGTTCAACAGCAACATTCTACATTGCTCCACATCTAAACTACCCATTGTAAACTTCAAATAATCTAAAAGCTCCCTTCGATTACTAATTACATTCGTATTTTTTATTCGAGAGCGTAAGATATCACTAATCAATTGTTTTAATAGTTCTAAAATCTCTAGTACTTCTTTTTCCTCAGGTAGCATAATTGATAATTTATATTTGTCGGTATAAAATATCTCTCTTAAATCTCCGAATCTATGCAGGAATTTTTTTGCGGCTATATTTGCTTCTCCTACCTCTTTGCAGCAAAAAGCAAATAATTTGGTAAGCAATTCTTCTTCTCTAACCCTTTGCTCCAAACCCTTTATAGCACTACTTTCTAAACCCATTTTATATTCCTTAAATAAAAACCACCATAAAGGATGACCGCCATCACCTAGTGTTAAAAGCATTTTTCCATTAATGGCGATCGGGGAGTAGAAAAAACCGTAGAAATTCAGTTACAATAACCTTTAGATCCTAAAAAATTATTTTTTATATATTAGGATCTTGTACATAGTTACCGTCTCCCCAATCTTGATTGAGGGCGTACCAGTTAGGTTGATACTAACCATTTCTAAAGAGGTTTTCTATACCCCGAAGCATTGTCATATTTAAATATTTTTAATTAAAGTATTTAAATATTTACTTACTCTAGCGGCGACTTTATAGGATTTCGTATGTTCCGTCAATAATAACTATAAGTTATTATTATTTTTAGTTTTTTATCTTAAAGTAAAGACTTGTCAAAAACCTTATAACTACAAAACAAATCCCTCTCAAGTCTTCTTCTCCGCACTAGACCCATAATTTTTCTACCTCCTGCATATATCCATTTTAAAAACTCTTTTGCCCCTTCATCATAATGACCGTAATTGATTTTTTGCCTTAAAACCGACCTTTGGAGAGCAGCGGCACCTACATTAAAAGTAAAAGAAACAAGAGCAGCAAATTGATCATCATTTATTTCTACATCGATATATTTTAGAACTGACCTTTCAATTTTGCGCAAGTCATTTTCTAATATTTGATCAGCTTTTTCCTGAGTAACTATTTTATAAGGATCGCTAGGAAGTATCCTATGGCCATACCCTATTGGTAAGATAACCGCCACTGCACATGTACGGTTCAGCTTTAAAGCCCTCCAGTAATTTAATTAACTGAATTCCCTTTGGATTGGTAAAGCGGTGCATGGATTTTTAATTTTACTCTATATTTTATTTTTCCATAATTTTTGGAAAGTACGCTGGCCATAATAAAAACTGATAATTCCCGCAAAAATTGCCTGATCGTCAGTACTCCAAATAATTTCAATATATTCGATTATATGGCTAGTTCTAGAAATCGCAGTATATTGAAGGTACTTTACGACCATATACATAATAAAAAAACTGTAAGCTAGAATAGGCCTAACCAGGCCGTTAACGGCATCTACCCAAGTAATTTCGGTTTTATAAGTTGTATATAATGAGGCTTGTTCCTGGATATCTCGTGAGATATGAATTTCTTCTAAAGATCGGCTCGCTGCTGTTTGGTTATATTGAATTTGTTTGTCTAAAATAGCAAGCTCATGCTTTTTATCGTTTGCATCTTTAAAATATTTAACTACTTCAGGAATTATTGAGCTGATAAATCCGGCGATCGAAGCAAGTAGACTAATCATAATTTTTCTCCTTAAATTTTTAATGGTTAATATTGATAGTTTTTTTTGATTGTCTCAGCTAGGAAATGCTTGGATTCAGCTATTTTCTGGAATCTAAAAAAATCAATCGCATTAACTATAGAAGTAACTTGGATAGGCTCTTTTTCGGGCCATAAAATATTTTCAGGCCATTTGACATTAAAAACCTTTTCATAATTTTGTTTTATTATTACCGTAAAAGACTTAACAGTGACTTGTTCAAAACTAAGCGCACACTTTGCCTCCAGATACAGATAATGACAATCAACTTTACTTGGCAAAAGATACTCATCGTTGATGCCTATAAATTTAAGCGAGGAAGAAGAGACCTGGTCTTCAAAACCGGCTGATACTTTCTGCCAGCTATTATCAGAGAATATGGCAAAGTAGCCATCCTTTACCATATAAACAAGCATATTATTATAAGGAGATATATATTGAAGCCCTTTGGTAGAATGGGCAAAGTAACAAATTTTGTTTTTATTTTCACCAGAAGTAAGAATGAAACGCTGACCATAGTTAATAGACTCTGGAGGCTTTTCAACAAAATTATCTACACTTAGGTTCAAATTTGCATCAAGTTTAAGTATGGACTCATTATATACTATATCTTTATGCTCCTGCCCCTGATACATAAGATCAAATTGGTAATTCGTAGTTTTCATAACATATTCCCTTGCAGTATTAGTGCCTAAACTATATCGATTTTATAACCCTCACTAATATCTACTTCGCTAATATCTATTTCAATTTGATTTGTAATGGGGGCGGCAGTAAAATTGAGTACTTGGCTTTTGGCCGTAAGCTTAATAGAAAAATCCTTTAACCTACCAACCCCTCGCATCCAGCTATCGAAATTAAAATTTCTGTTTATCCATTGGAGGTGAAGTTTTGAACCTTCAACATAATTTAAAACCGTTAATGGTATAGAATAATCAAAGGCGCAATTTGTAAAATGTACTTCCTCCACAATAGAACCAATTTTAAATTCAAGAGTTTGACCTGCTACATCTTCTAAGATAGATAATATGTTTACATCATGTGTAAAAATGGCTGCAACCGCTCCAACCTCATGTTTTTTAATATATCCTTGAGTTCCATATGTTCCCCTTATTAGATAAGAAATGGAATATATTTCTTCTTCAGAAGGGATTTGGCGAATTCAATAATCTAGCGCAACATACTGCAATTTGCGATTATGAAAGACCTCGGTAGGTGTTCTGTAACCAAGGCATTTTCTGGGCTGATTATTCATTCTCTGTTCTATATCGTCAAGAAGTTCTTGA
>CAIKLL010000044.1 GCA_903828265.1 uncultured Rickettsiales bacterium | reverse complement strand
GTTTTGGTTCTTCTTTTTTCAGGACTTCTTCTTCCTTTTTTTTCTCCGGTACGATTTCAGCTTCTTTTGAAGGTGTGGGTTTCTCTTCTTTTAGAGTTTCTGGCTTCTTTTCTACCGGTTTTGGCTCTTCCTGTTTTGGAGTTTCTTCTTTTTGCTCTAAATTTTCTTTTGGTGAAGAAGCTGATTTCTCGATTTTCTGAGATTTTTTAATTTCTTTTGGTGCAGGCGTTTTAACGCCTTGGTCTCTGACGTTAGTGATATCCGATACTGGCAACATTTCAAAAGTTATAACATCAGGTTCTTCCTGTACTTTCTTAAATATTGAAGGTAGGCCGTAAATAAATACTCCAATAAAAATTAAGTGTAATATTAGAGAAATGATTAAATCTTTTTGAAAAGCTTTTTGCTCTTGATTCTTCATTTACTTGTGTTTTATATCAGAAATTAATGCAACTTTGGTAAAGCCTGCATTATGTATTTCAGCCATGGTTTCAACTATCTTGCCGTAGGGAACGTTTTTATCTCCTTTAACAAAGATCCTTGTGTCTTTTTTTTCTTTAGTAATATTTTTAAGCTTGGTTGCAAGTTCCGAAAAAGGGGTTTTTGTTTCCGTAATGAATATATCTCCTTCTTTTTTAATGCTTATAACCAGAGGTGTGTCTTGACCGGATATCGGGCTCGATTTAGTCTCAGGTAAATCTACTTCTACCCCTGCTACGAGCATAGGGGAAGTAACCATAAAAATAATTAGCAGAACAAGCATAACGTCCACCATTGGAGTAACGTTTATTTCGCTCATTAACCTGCCTCTTCCCCGTCTGCTATTGTTTTTAGGAATATTTATTGCCATAATTACATTTTTTCTTCATCAATTGCTCTAGTAAGTAACGCCGTTAATTCGCCTATGAAATCATCCACCCTGTTATGGATATTATCTACTGAGGAGGCAAGAAAATTATAAAATATAACGGCAGGAATAGCAGCAAAAAGGCCGATAGCAGTAGCTAGGAGTGCTTCTGCTATACCTGGAGCTACTACTGCTAAGGTGGTATTTTTTGAGGCAGCAATTGACTGGAAGCTATGCATTATACCCCATACGGTACCGAATAACCCGATAAAAGGAGCCGCAGAACCGACTGTTGCAAGAAAATTTAGCCTGTTTTCTAGACGTTCCATTTCTCTATTTTTGGCTAAATACATTGATTGGATGACTCTTTCCTTATAACCGATTTTTAAAGAATCTGACTTAACTGAGCTTATAGATTTATGTTTTTTACATTCATTTAAAGCATTCACAAATACACAGGATAATGGATTATCCATAGATTTTTTTACTTGCTCGTACAGATCATCTAGCACTTGCCCTGACCAAAATAAATTTTCGAAATCGGACATTCTCGATCTTATACCGGAAAAGCTTTTAAGTTTATTTACAATAATTCCCCAAGACCAAATTGAAGCAAGAACTAATATAACTATTACTAACTTACCGACTAGGTCTGCGGAAAGAATCAAATTGATTAAGGATAAATCTGCATTGTTTGCAGTTGAGACAACATGCTCAAGGTTTTCAGCTGTAGATGATGCATTCATTTTATGTAATAATACCTATCTTAAATCTTCTTAAAACTAATGCACAGCATATACTTTTTAGTCGTTGGCGTAAACAAATTCTTTTATTTTTGGAACTATACCTGCTTTAAACTTACTACCGCTAAATGATCCGTAATGTCCGACACCTTTTTGTAAATGGTAGCTTTTTTTACTGTCTGGGATATTTTTACAGAGGCTAAGCGCTGCCTTTGTTTGGCCTACTGCCGCTATGTCGTCGTTTTCTCCTTCTATGCCCATAAGAGCGGAATTGGTTATAAAATCCAAATTTACTTTTCTTCCGCGAGAAATGAGCTTTCCTTTTGCTAGAGAAAAATCATGAAATACTTCCTTAATAGTTTGCAAGTAGAACTCAGCAGGTAAATCCATAACTGATAAATATTCATTATAGAATTTTTTATGTTTCTCTACCTTTTCGGTATTCTGGTTTATTAAATCATTAAACAGTTCTATGTGGGAATTTATGTGCCTCTCAAGATTCATACTAATAAAGCTGGCAAGCTGGAAGAATCCGGGATAAACTCTTCTCCTATAACCAGGGTAGTTTTCCGGGACGTTAGTAACTAACACCCTATCAAACCAAACCAAACTTTTGTCCGTTGCAAAATGGTTGGGTTGAGTAGGGTTCTTTCTTGCATCTATTGGACCTCCAATGAGAATCATGGATTTAGGGACCCGGGCAGGATTATCTTCAGATATCATAGCCGTGGCTGCTAAAACAGGAACAGTCGGCTGGCAAACAGCCATGACGTGAATGTGATATCCCAAAAACTTAATATAGTTTATTATATAATCTATAAAATCATCCAGATCAAAACTTCCGTCTGTTATTGGTATTTGCTTAGCATCAATCCAATCTGTAATGTATACATCAAAGTACGGTAGGGTATCCTGGACTGTTTCACGAAGTAAGGTAGCATGATGACCGGACATAGGAGCAACGATCAGTAATTTTGGCTGGTGTTTAGTATAGCTTGTTTTTTCGAAGTGTAACAAATGGCAAAACGGTCCCTTTAATACGATGTTCTTTTTTACTGGATAATGCTTACCGTCAATCTCACAGTCAGTAATACCAAATTGTGGCTTTTTATAATCCCTAGTTATTCTTTCTGCCATTTCGAGACTTGCTCTAGTAACGGAACTGAAATAGTTATGATAAGCAGGATTGCAAGAGTCCTCAAACAAGTTTTGTAGTGATATTAACGAGGAGCGTAGAGGAGAAAAATTCATTTTTGCAGCTTCGATGAAACTGTATAAATCACTTGAATCAGGTGAGAAATAATGCATAATAGGCCTCTTAAGTAATGATTAATAATTTAAATATTGATCATACCATATTAGTTCTGGTTATTGTTGTTTAATCTAGTTTATAAGTTATATAATTTGTCCTAAGTTATGTCTTTTATGATTTATATAAATTTTTTAAAATACAAATTTTCTCAATAATTTTGTTTCTGATCAACTTAAAGTTGTTTTTAAGTTGACATATATTTGTAGTACGCTTACTCTTATATCCCTTATAATCGCTAGTATCTGACAGATAGTATCTCTATTTCGTTACTCCTTTTGTAAAAAAAACTATTTTTTATTTTTAAACTAAAAGAAAACTTAGTTAGAACAAAAAAGTTGTTATATTAATAATAAATTATTAATGAGGTTAGTACCTCTGTTAATAATTTAATTTCATCTGCTTGCGAATGAAATTAATTAAGCAACT
>CAIKLL010000043.1 GCA_903828265.1 uncultured Rickettsiales bacterium | reverse complement strand
CTTTGTTTAAGAAGGATGGTTCAAATCCTTTATATTTGTATGGATACGGCTCTTATGGTTATGCTATGCCACCGGCTTTTAAGAACACAGCCATTTCATTAGTAAACCGTGGATTTGTTTATGCAGTTGCTCACATTAGAGGCGGAGACGACTTAGGTCATGATTGGTATGAAGCGGCCAAATTCCTTACTAAAAAAAGGACATTTGAAGATTTTATTGCCTCAGCTCAGAAACTGATTGAAGAGAAATATACTGCTAAAGGAAATATAGTAATAGTTGGAGGAAGTGCTGGCGGTATGCTAATAGGCAACGTCATTAATGAGAAACCAGAACTATTCAGAGCAGCAATTACTCATGTTCCATTTGTAGATGTTCTGAATACTATGCTTGATGAAACCTTGCCTCTTACCCCTGGTGAATTCAAGGAATGGGGAAACCCAAAAGAAAAAGCTTATTTTGACTACATAAAATCCTATTCGCCATATGATAATGTTAAAGCACAAAACTACCCTCACTTGATGGTTACCGCAGGACTTACTGACCCTCGTGTGGGTTACTGGGAAGCTGCAAAATGGGTAGCACGGCTTAGGAGCAAGAAAACTGATAATAATCTAATAATTTTTAAAACTAACATGGATTTTGGCCACAAAGGTGCTTCTTCAAGGTTTGATTACTTAAAAGAAGCAGCAGAAGATATTGTCTTTATTCTTAAAATATTTGGAAGATAACCTTTAAAGGATTATTGGGACGTAAACCCCTAACTTCTTAAAATATACCATCACTAGCGGCACATCTTGTCTGAGCCGTCAAGCTGGGTGTTCGGTAACCTCTCACCTGTGAATTAATACTGTGCTTGGCTACCCTACCTCCTCTGTTATAACGTTAATACAATAATATATCCCTTATATCATTTATACATAATAAATATTCCAAGGCGAACAAAACATATAATAGCATTTTTTCATTACTCATTCCTCTCTATAAGCTTAGATTTCGGTAACAATACCTTAGGAGTTGCCAAGAACCAAATTTTTACCAATTAGATCCCTGGCAACTTCTACTACGTTTCTTTTATAATTCCTTAAAGAGTTCTAAGAAACAGTTTTCCGCTAACTATGTCTTCGTACTATCAACCTGGTAAATGTTCTACGGTTTCAGTACTATCACCTGATAGCTCAGAAGAACCGGCAGAGTCAGTAATAACCGCTATCTCAGGCAGAACACTACTGATAGTGACTTCACTAATCGTACTCTCCGATAAACTACTGACGGAAGAAGATGTGCTAGAGGATTGGGATTCCGAGGCTTTTCCTTCTTTAGCTTTACCTTCCTTGCCTGATAAATCCTCATCCGAGGTATTGCCATCTCTACCGGCATCATCATCAGAATCTTCGTAAACTAAAGAGCTTGTTATGGATTTTTCTGCCCATTGGCGTAATATTTCCATCTGTTCTTCAGTTGCTTCTCCCGCTTCTGCTTTCTTGGCAAGCTCTATCATTTCATGAGTTTCTTGATATTCTGGGTGTTCTGAAATCCATTTTTCTTTATCTCTTTTTTCTATCTCTTTCTGTAATTCTATCTCTTTTTGTAGTTCTTCCTCCTTCTTTTGTAATTCTTCCTTTTTCTTTTGTATCAAGAGTTCAGATGCTCTTTCTAGACTTTCTACATATTTTTGCATCTCTTCTTCTGTCATTTTAATCTCCTTAATATAATTAATAATTTATTTCAATTCACAGAACAGGTTTACCATCTTTAAGTTATTAACTTTAGATTAATAATATAATTGCTTAATAAACCTCAAATTAATAATCTAAGGTTAAAATATTATAATAACTAAAAAAGTCAAGTACGTATAACTTAAATAAATAACTTCCTTAAAGAACCTGATGTATGTAAAAACAAAAAAAGAAAAATATGCGATCTTAGCTTAAACCTTTAGTTGTTTATACTTTTAAGATTAAGACAGCGTGATTTTTGGTTATTTCAGGAAATAATTCTTTCGTAAAGGGTAGCATCTCGAACTTACCATTGGCGAGGAACTGTACCTCGACAATATCTCCGCCAGCATAATTAGCAATATTGGTAATATTAGCAATATGATTTCCGCTAAGATCAATTACTTTCAAACCTTTTAAATCTTCAATGTAAAACTCGTCTTCTGTTATAATTGGCGGTAAACTACTCCTTAAACAGTAAAGGGATTTTTTAATAAATCTCTCGGCTTCTGTTCTACTATGACAATTATTCAAACTGCATATTAGATTTCCATCTGGTTTAGCTCTGATAATTTTTAACTTAACCGGAGTATTATCTTGGTCAAATACTGGTAAATTTACAATATTCTCAGCGGGATCGGTAAAAGATTTAACCACTACGTGCCCCTTTATACCGTGTGCTGACGAGATAACGCCTACTATAATTAACTATTATTATAAATTGACTGTGAATATGGCATGTATCTAGCCACAAAGGTGCTTCTTCGAGGTTTGATTACTTAAAAGAAGAAGCAGAAGATATTGTTTTTATTCTTAAAACATTTGAAAGATAAGATTTGTTATCGGTATTTAATAATTTAAAAGGTTATCTAGTGGATCAGTACTATATAACCATTACTTATGAAAAGTTAGAATATATTCCAATAATCTGCTTATAAAGTAAATGATAGGTTTTTTCTAGGGCTACTAGTACTTATTTGCTACTTATTTCAATTTATTGAATTGAAATTACGTTATTTTTTTCTCTATACCCGGCAGCTATAGTCATTCCATTTCTGCTTGAAAGATTAATAAAACTTACTAAATTATAATTTCTCCTACTTTCCTATCCATAGTACCGTCTTGTAAATCCTTCATAAACTTAATATCTAAGGCATGTACTAAAAGTTTATTATCTTCAGTACTTAGCGTAACAGTACCAGGAGTAAGAGTTATAGAATTAGCATATATAACTACTCCTAGTTCCGTATTTTGCCCGGAGATAATAGGCTCTAATAATGGATATATATTAATATTCCGTCGCCAGGCGATTTTAGATACGGAAATTGATGACTTAATTATCTCTACAATTAACCAAAAAAAATATTTTATTGATTTTACAAAATGGATATTAGTTTTTTTAGGTAGCAAAGATAACCTGTGCGCAAAATAATAAACTAGGATCGGAGTTAGAATTGCAAAAAAAAGATATACAAGGTCAGACTTTATACTAGTTAATCCAACCCAGATAATAAAAAATAACAATAGTGATATAAATTTTTTAGTGCCCACCTAAACCGCTCCTATCATTATCAACTGTAGAAGTAAAAGGAAGAAGTAATGTACTTAAACAAAACATTAATGCTATGATAATGAATATGTTATTAATTGCAATAATAAAGGCTTGCTGATTTATTGTATTATCTAATAATCCATAAGCAGCAAGTTTTGGATTATCTACCTTACCTTGTAATATGCTGGTAAAGAAGCCTAATTGCTCCCGGACAAGGGGCGAAGTAAATGCCATATTATCTCTCATAGCTTGGGCAAAAATTTTAGATTTTGAAATAATAAGACTATTAATAAATGCAAGTCCTATAGCACCCCCAAGATTTCTTGTTAAATTATATAACCCACTTGCGTTTTGAACTTGATCTTTAGGCATGGTCCCAAGGGCAAGATCATTTATCGGCATGAAACAAAACATCAATGCTATACCTCTAACCATTTGAGGTAAACACAACTCCCAAAACCGTGAGTCGGCAGTTAGAAAGCTATTTAAGTAGCAACCTAGCCCAAATGTTAAATATCCAATAGCTAGCATAATCATTTTATCTAATCCAGAATCAAATATCTTTGCTGCGAGAGGAGCCGAACACAACTGGCATAACCCAGTTACAATCATAGTTATACCTATTTGAAGGGTATTAAATCCAGCTACCGAAAATAGAAATAAAGGTAGAAGATATACAGCACCGTAGAGCCCTACACCAAGAATAAAAGAATATATACAGCCAAAAGAGAAATTTATGTTTCTAAAAGCACCTAGATCAACAATCGGGCTTGAAAAAGTAAGCTCCCTGATAATTAGGCAGATAAAACCAAGCACTACCAATATAGATAGAATTAGAATATAAGTATCATCTAACCAATCTTTCTTATTTCCCTCTTCCAAAACATATTGTAAACAGCCTAAGGTCATAATCATTAAAGCTATACCTAAAAAATCAAAATTGGAGAGTAATTTAAGGTTTGGCTTATCAAAATCTACATATATATAGACAGTAGTACAGACGAATATTCCAGGAATTAAGTTAAGTAGAAACATAAAATGCCAGGATATATTTTCTGTTATATATCCGCCAAGCGTAGGGCCAAGAGTTGGAGCTAAAGTTACGACAAGGCCTATAATCATACTAACTTTAGTACGTAGCTCTTTTGGAAAAATAATGAAAACTGCACCAAAAGCTGTGGGAATAAGAGCACCACCAAAAAAACCCTGCATAGCTCTAAAGACAATCATAGATTCAATATTCCAAGCAAGAGCACACATGAGGCTCATAACCGTAAAGCCAAGAGCAGCTATAAAATATAAAATTCTTGTCGACAATAATCTTGCTAGAAACCCCGTCACCGGAATAATTATGACTTCAGCTATCAAGTAAGAAGTTTGTATCCATGATAACTCGTCACCTGAAGCAGATAAACCAGCTGCTATTACCGAAAGTGAACTTGCTACTATTTGTATATCTAAAATAGCCATAAACATCCCAACTATCATCGCAAAAAATGCTATAACCTGTTTGGGATTTATTTTTATTTCAGCCGGAGAATTTTCCATATAAGTTTTATTCTTGCTTAGTATAGCTACGCTAGTTTATTTAAATATTAAAAATACCCTACATAATTAGCAAGAACTACTTGTTTTATGCTCTTAAGTTACACCTAAAACCGCAACATTAACAAAAACAATTGATCAATTATTTTGACAGGGTAGCTTTAATAAGACGGTCATTAATAGCAAGTCCTATAGATTCATTTGGAATTGGAGCAATTGCAATTCTTTGTAGGAAATTTGCCCTAGCATAATCGTCTAGCCTGTGTAAATAGTCAAATAAATTTGCGGCTGCTATCGCTAAATCACCACTGGGGCTTAAATTTAAAGATCCTTTAGCATTTAATTTACTATCACCAAAATTAAGTCCTACTTCTCCTTCTTCTAAAGATATTGCGTTAATTCTTATAGAGGTTTTAGGAGCATAATGAGCGTACATCATACCAGGGGCTTTTATAGTTGATGATTTCATGGCAATTTCAACGTGCTTATCAATTATCTGTTCTATTACTTGCGGGGTAATAAAACCAAAGCGCAAGATGGCCGGCATTGAGGTTGAGAGATCAATAATTGTCGATTCGAGCCCATATTTAGTAGTGGTTTCTGAATCAATAATAAAGACGTTCTCACTTCTAAAATCAGCTTTTACATGCCTATGTGAGGTTGGGCTTAAATATCCAGATTTATTAGCACTTGGAGCTGCGATTGGTACTTTGCTTTGGGTGATTAAATCATGAGCAACTCTATGTGCCGGCACTCTAATTGCAACGGTAGGTAATCCGGCTGTTACGCATTCTGCTAATCTGCTACTGTTTCTTCTTGGTAATACCATAGTTAAGGGGCCAGGCCATAATTTACTAAGCAAATAGGCTTCCTTATTAAAAATTGCCAACTCCTCTGCTTGCTCTAGGCTTGCAACATGAACTATTAGCGGATTATTGCCCGGCCGCCCCTTAGCCTGATATATTTTAAGACAAGCATCTTGGTTGAAAGCATTCGCCCCGAGGCCATATACTGTTTCGGTTGGAAATGCCACTAATTCTCCAGCTAGGATCAGTTTTACAGCTTCTGTAATTACTGCCAAATCACTCATAAAATTCTATAACAAGTCAAAATTGGCTACCTTATTAAATAGCTGCTTTGTTCGAGCAAGTAGAAGTAATCTATTATTAGCAATTTTTGCATCACTATCCATCACCATAACATTATCAAAAAAACTATCTATAATAGGCTTTAAGTTAGCAATAGTTTTTAAACTCATATAAAAATTCAATGTGCTAATTGAGTTAGACTCATTATCTACAAATTCAAATAAATCTTTCTCATACTTACTAAAAAGATGTTTATCGATTCTACCAACGGGGCTCTGGTTACTTAGTATATTATTGATTCTTTTGTAAGAATTAAGCAACCCTTCCCCATCTTCTGAGTGTAAAAAGTCCTTTAATGACAATAAGTTACGCCTTAGGCATAATAAATTATCATTTTTTCTAAAATCAATTACCGCATTTATTTGATTAATTGTATACCCTTGCTCCTTTAAATAATGTTTATAACGTTCCTCAACAAAATTTATTATCTGGTTTTCATCCTCTTTTTTATAATTAACCACGTCCTGGTATCTGTGGCAGCTAGAATTAACAAGGTTTAAAATACCTAGTGAATGGATGCCCCCTTCTATTCTACCATCCTTTTCATTCTCCAAAGACAAAATTCTGATAATTCCAAGGGCTAGCCGACGCAACCCAAAAGGATCACCCGAACCTGTTGCTCTCTCACCAGCAAGCATAAGCCCGCATAAACTGTCGATTTTATCAGCTACGGCAACTATTGCTGCAGCACCTTCTGGTACCTTATCTGAAGGTCCTTGCGGCTTATAATGGTCTCTAATTGCTGCTGCTATTTCTTGGCTTTTCCCACTTTTTAAAGCATAGTAACACCCTATTATACCCTGCAGATTTGGAAACTCTCCTACTACTTCAGAAATAATATCGTTTTTACAAATTAAAGCCGCTTCATAAGCAGCTCTTTTTTCATGGGATAACACCATACTATGATCCATATCCTCCATTATCAGCTTTGTTAGACGCTCTACTTTTGCTTTTAATGAACCAAGCTTGGCATGAAAAATAACTCGGCTTAAGCCCTCTGCAATACTATCAAATGGTTTTTTAAAGTCCTGTTGATAAAAGTATAATGCATCAGCAAGCCTTGCCGATAACACCTTTTGATTACCTTTTATCACCAAATTTTCGTTATTTTTATCATCATTAGAGGATTTTATATTACTAACAAACAAGAAAAACTTAGAAATTTTCTCTTGATCGCTACCAGAAACGAATGACTGATTATTATCAGCTAAAATAGTTTTCCCAAAAACATTAAAATATTTCTGATGAGCTCTCATTGAACTTACCAAAATTTCACTTGGTAATTCTAAGAAACGGTCTTCTATTTCTCCACATAATACAACTGGATATTCTGCAAGGCCAGCCACTTCTTCAAGGAGAACCGCATCCTCTTTTATTAAATAATTAGTTTCATATTCTTTGTTTAAAATCTCTATTTTTTCTTTAATACCATTGCTGATCCTAGTTTTTCTCTCTTCTCGGTCTAAAATAACAAAATTTTCTTCTAAATCTTTTTTGTATCCGGCAAAATTCTCGACCGTTATTTGCTTGGGATTCATGAACCTATGGCCAAAAGTAATGTTATTCGCAATTAAATGACCTAATTTAAAAGGTATTACTTCCCCATCAAACACACATAAAATATTTTTTAGTGGCCTAACCCATTTTATTTTGTAATTTGACCAATGCATTGATTTTGGCCAAACATATTCCATAATAGGTTCTTGCAAACTATCTTCTAAAATAGCTTTAACTGGCTTGCCGGCAACGTCCTTTTCATAAAAATAACAAATTTGGCCTTTTACATCCTTCGTTATAAGTTCAGATCTATTAATATTATTTGCTCTACAAAAACCATTAATAGCTGCATCAGAACTATCAATACGAGGACCTTTTACAGAAACAAATTTATCTTTCGTCTCTTTATCAATTTCTGCTACGTAAATAGTAATTCTTCTTGGTCCAATAAAAACTTTAAGACCAGCAAAGTTTATTTCTTTCTCTTGAAAATATCTTGCAAAAATATCCAAATAAGATTTTTCTGCTCTTCCTTGCATTACTGCTGGAATTTCTTCAGAAAATAATTCTATTAATAATTCGCTCATAAATTTAGTACCCTTGAATTTCAAGCCATTTCTCACAGGTTATTTTTGCTAGGTTTCTTACCCTTGCAATATAAGCAGCGCGCTCTGTTACACTAATTACCCCTCTAGCATTTAATAAATTAAATAAGTGGCTTGCTTTAACGCAATAATCGTAAGCCGGTATAGGCAAATTTGCTGCTACTAGTTGCTTACATTGATTTTCTGAATCAACAAAATGCCTGGTTAACATTTCTACATCGGCCAGTTCGAGATTAAACTTTGAAAACTGCTTTTCAGCTTCAAAATCGACCTGGCCGTAAGTTAGGGCTTTATCACCTTTTTGACCATTCCAATCCAGATCTTTTACCGCATCAACGCCCTGGATATAAAGAGCTAGTCTTTCTAACCCATAGGTAATTTCTCCGGCCACCGGGCGGCAGTCTATTCCCCCTATTTGCTGCATATAGGTAAATTGCGAAACTTCCATCCCATTACACCATACCTCCCACCCAAGACCTGATGCTCCAAGGGTAGGCGACTCCCAATCATCTTCTACAAATCTTATATCATTAATTTTGCTATCAATACCTAATCTCTTTAGACTCTCTAGATAAAGATCCTGGATATCATCCGGAGATGGTTTCAAAATAACTTGGAACTGGTAATAATGCTGCATCCTATTTGGGTGCTCTGCATATCTACTATCTGTCGGGCGACGTGAAGGCTGAACATAAGCTACATTCCATGGATTAGGCCCAAGGCAACGCAAAACTGTCGCTGGGTGAAATGTACCCGCCCCCATCTCTACATCATAAGGCTGCAAAATAGCACAACCATAATCTTGCCAAAAATTTTGTAATTCTAATATGATTCGCTGAAATGATAATTTGTTCATATAAATATTGCTTTCAGAGTGTATAAGACATTGGCTGCAATATACATCGATATCAATTAAAAATCATCTAAGAAATTTAATTGAAGTTCTAAGAATAAAAACGGCGAATTCAATAATCTAGCGCAACATACTGCAATTTGCGATTATGAAAGACCTCGGTAGGTGTTCTGTAACCAAGGCATTTTCTGGGCTGATTATTCATTCTCTGTTCTATATCGTCAAGAAGTTCTTGAGATAAGT
>CAIKLL010000042.1 GCA_903828265.1 uncultured Rickettsiales bacterium | reverse complement strand
AGCCCTTGCGCTATTTCATAGGCGATACGGTAGCGCAGTTCCCACGGTAGTTCTATGGATTCATCTTGTAATAAATGAAATAACGTATCTATTCAGCACTGCTTAGCACGTCCCTTCTGCCCAGAGCGTTTTTTGCGAATGGAGAAGGTGGCGCGTAGCGACGGATGAGGGTTTTTTAAGGTTTTTTTATGGCTGGTCATTCATAAAATCAGGTGTTTCTCCTTTAAATAACATTCTAAGCGCGGTAGTAACCGCCAAGCCATGTTTTCGGCACGTTGAAATATAACTTCGAATTCGACAAAAAATATAAGCACCCTCCATCGAACGAAAGCAGCCCGATATTTTTTGCTGAACTTTTGTCATTCTTATATTATTTTCAGCTAAATTATTCGTGAATGGCACATCAACATCTTCCATGAATCGTAATGTATCTTTTTCAAATGCAGCGAGTCGCTCAAGAAGATTGCGCGCTTTAGATTTTTTAACACGCCCACTCTTTCTTTTTCCATCGACTAGAGGTTTCGGTTCAGGCTGTGGACATTCTGTTTCGCCCGCAACAATAATAGCTCGATATTTTTCGCAGTATTCATTTGCCACTTTTTCTGAGAGTGAGCCACCTGCTTCTTTTGTGACATCGTTTATTTCAAGCAATAATTGCTTCATCGTCAATGCCCATTCTTGATTATCTTGCTCATACGCTCTCTGTAATTCTCTCAAATGATGCGCATTACAAAGCGCATGAATACATTGATAAATAAAATAAGGCTTCCAATGATCGTGGATTAAAGTACCGTTAAAGAAAGGCAATATTCCTATCTCATTTATCGCAATGCTGCCGCGTTTTGCATGAGGAAAAAAGTACGTCCAGCATTCATTGGCTGTGACGTGAATCCATGCGTTTTTTGCGTTAACATTAATGCTTGTTTCATCCACATGTAATACAGAGGCATGAATCAGTTTCTGTTTGGCAAAGTCATCGAATTTTTGCAAAAGAGCATAAGCTTCTTGGTTGAAGTTATAAAGAGAGCCCATGCTGATAGGAACATTTATTTCTTCACCAAAATAATCATCAATTCTGTTGTACGTTAAAAGCTGGAATTGTGATAAATAAACAGAATGCGCTTTTAGATCCTGCCCATATTGCACGGGGCGAGTAACGTGAGTCGGGAATGGTGCGACAAATGAATTCCCTCGCTCATCTTTAAGAATTTGTGCTCGATATTCAATAACATGTCTTGAAATTCGGATATCAATCACTTGTCTCGCATCATAACCTGCATCGTGATAGTTACCTTTAGGTAAAGAACGTTTATCGATAAAAATAAGAGTGATTTCATCAGGATTTTCAACAGGTCGGAGATTTTTCCCAAGATGCCCTTTTTGACCGCCAGGTTTTTTACCCGCATCGTTATTTTTATTTTTCTTATCTCGATTGGGATCGCTCGAGGGTGGCTTACTACTATTTTTGCTATTAAGATTAAAACGATTCATCAATAATGTAATGATAAGAAATAGAACCTCCATGATAGCTCTAATAGCAGGTGAAATATTTTTAGCGCTTGCTAATAAACCGCGTGCTTCTTCAAGCGTTTTATTAATATCAATGTGTTCAATTTTCACGATCTTAATCACTCGTATCATCAATGGATAAGAAGCATAACACGGGTTTTAAAATCGATTTTTTCCTTTAATAGAGGCTATCTAAGGCGTTTAAATTTTTAGGCTTACGTGCGGGATATTAACAGCTGAATTTGTGTTAACATCATTATTTATGGGCTATTGTTGCTATAAAAAATAGGATGGTGTTTTAGAAAAGTGAAAAAGCAAAAAACGCATAAAACCGTGTCAAGAGATTATTTATTTATTTTTATTTTTCTTATCTCGATTGGGATCGCTCGAGGGTGGCTTACTACTATTTTT
>CAIKLL010000041.1 GCA_903828265.1 uncultured Rickettsiales bacterium | reverse complement strand
GGTTGGTTTGGAGTAAGCGATATATGTTCTCTCTATCGTAGAGAGTAATTCTGTGGTATTTTGTCATTAGCAACACTGGCTTTGTATTTTTGAATGAATTCAAATATACAGTGTTGCGCTAGATTATTAAACTGGCCATTTATTAATTATTGTTAACGATCACGTTAACAGTAATTGCTAATTTAATCAACTGTATTTTTTAATTGCTAAATGGATTTTTCTTTGGAAATCTCATCGTAAAATTGATTATTTTTCAAGATCCCAAAACCTTATCAAATTTTCTTAAACCTTCACCAATTGCTAGCAAGAGTAAATGGTCCCTTGTATGGGCTGTTAACATTTCCTAGTTTCATTGAGATCCCCAGGCTCCTCAATCATATATTTTAATGTAATAAAACTAGTGTTATATATTGCAGTCATAATCGGATGATTATCAAAATGAAGTTGATCAATTTTGTTAAGTAAAAACCCTAACATTTCTATATAATTATTGTCTATAGCCATTACATCAAGAGATAAACTCTGCATTACTATAGAATTCCTCGAGGTCTATTCCTTTTTCTTCTACAAGGCACTTTAATATATTTAATTTTTTATTTTCTACAGCTAATTCAATAGTCCTATATACCTCTTCTGGGTATTGATCTTTTCTACATCTTCAATCGCCTCGCGATTGATTTCTCCAGATAACTGGATAGGATCATACTCTAATGGAGAAGCTATAAAACTTTTTAGAGAGTCAGCTATTTGGTGGGTGGCAATAGCTCACATTTTCTTTTCATATAGAATATTAAATGAGTTAGAGTCGTAATAATTTTGTCAAAATAATAAAAACCACAAGATTTTAGCTCATCTTACACAGTTATAGCCAAACCGTTATAAATCGGTTACAGTATTGAATATTAGGAAAATAAATAATATATGAACACAAGATAACATATTCTATACACTTTAGGAAAAAGGTATTATCAGTAAAAGAGAAGGAACAGTTAAGTTTTACGGCAATATCAAAAAGTTTAACATAAGAAGAAATAATAACGATGCTTATTAATACGAACGGGCTGAGCATTTAGGGTTTAGCAGATCTGGTATACAGAAAGCTCTTAAGAAATTAAACATAACGTATAAAAAAGCTTTACGACACCCGAAGGCAAAAGAGGAAGAGAGATTAGAGTTTCAGGATAGGATAAAGAAATTGAAAAAGAGGGAAAAGCTATTGTATTTAGAGATTAGAGCGATTTTGTAGAAAGTGCCCCCAGAACTCATAGATATTCAATAAAAATGGAGAGATGCTATGGAACAGATAATTGGCCTCCATCCAAGAAGCCAATTATTATAGGTGTGCTAAGACAAATCTCTGCTAATAGTATCAATTTGTAACTGCAAGGTTAATGGCGCAGTTTCTAATTGTTGAGTAGGATAGGATTTAATACCAAAACTACCTGCTAATTCAGTAATTGCCATGGTCAACGTAGCTTTCCATAAAACAAGGATAAATAGGGTCTGTCCAATTGATTGTGTAAATTCTCATAAATTATAATTAAAGGAAAAATAAATGACTAAAAATATACAGACCGAAAAGCTAAATGCAGCAATAGATACGCTCATAAAAAGTGATGCAGATTTATCAAATATAGTTGGGAAAGAAGGTTTTATTAAACAACTTAGCAAACATATTTTAGAACGTGCTTTAGAAGCAGAAATGCAAAGCCATTTAGGTTATGAACGCTATAGTAGGTCTGATGTAGAGAATACGCGCGGGTAGTTATCAAAAGAATTTAATAACCAACAACGGTCAAATAGAACTTAATGTTCCAAAAGACAGGAAAGGAAAATTTAAATCTATAATTATCTAAAAGAAATAAAGCCGAATAGATGGTTTAGATCAAAAAATAATATCCGTGTATGATAAAGGTATGAGTATCTTGGATATTAAGATCCAATTAGAGGAATTATACGGAGCCGAAGTAAGTGAATCTTTAATTAGTAGAGTAACTGACGATGTAATTGATGAAATTAAACCTTAGCAAGGTAGATTTTTAGAGGCTGTATCCAATAGTATTTTTTGATTGTTTAGTAGTTATAGGTAAGACAGGATAAACGAATTATCAATAAGTGTACATATATAGCGTTAGGAATTGATTTATCGGGTCATAAAGATATTCTTGAGTTATGGATAAGCGATAATGAAGGAGCTAAGTTTTCGTCGAATAATTTAACCAAAATGACGCACAGAGGTTTATTAGGCCTTCTCATTGCCTACAATGATATTTTAACCGGTATGTCGGAAGCGATATCAGCCCAGTATACCTAAAGTGTGAGAATCAACTCTGTATTCCGTCCCAAATCAGAAGTAGCTTAAAATTTGTCTAATATAATAAAGATCGTAAAAAATTGGCTCAAATTAGATTGGTAACTAGAATCTCTATGCTGTTTTGATACTAGAAAGGCTTTACAAACATGCTTTGAAGTATTTTACTGCAAACTGATATAAAAGTTCTGTTAATGCTAGTTTTTTTTCTGTTTTAGACCAAGTAATAAGTTCTTCTAAAGCTCTTTCAGGAGTTGTAAATTTTCCTGTTACTTTACTGACATATATAGGATAAAGAATTAACGTACCCGCTATTAACTCGTTCAATAATAGTGTGCGACTATGCAGCCGATTAGAAGCGTACACGTCTTTTGTAAGCCCCCATCCTGAATAAAAAGGCTGGCCATAACATACTACAGTTTTATTCCGTAATAAAGCTTCAAAGCCTGCTAGCGACGTTAATACATGTACTTCATCAACTAAGGGAAAAAGCTGTTCTATATTAACATCAAAGATTACCTCATTGCAGAATTGTAATATATCATTTTCATTAGTTTCATTACTTCTTAATCCAGCTTGGATATCAGGGTGGATTTTATAAATTATATAGTCTGTTGGGTTAGCTTCTCGCACTGCCTGTAATAGACTCAAGTTATTCTTGATAGTATTACTACCATAAATAATTGATGCGTCAGATTCTACCTGGCCAGTTACTAGAATAACTTTTTTTGCTATCGAGGGTCTTCTCCAATTTAGACTACCTATATTATATTTTGTTAGTTTATATCGAATTATCTGTCTCCTAAGAGACTCAGCTCTTTCTAGTAATTTGTTATCGAATATGGTATTCTCTAGAATATATTCGAGCTTAGATTCTGTACTAGTAGCAAAATAAATTCCTAGATGATCAGTAACTAGAGAAATTGGTTCAATTAAGGCCGCCCCTAATCCTACTGAGCGCAAGAAACCGTCTTCTACTCTTATCAAAGAAGTATTAGGGTCTAATTTTTTATTTATTTGTTTTTGCCCCCAAATAACTATAGTGCTATTTGCAGGTATATTCTTTGTTGATTTAACAAATTTTACCTTGCTCCCTTGAAAGAATTTACGGATGATAGGTTTTTTCCAATAAGAAAAATCATAAGCATATAGCTTTTTAGGAAAACCTTGGCGTATAGATCTTTGTAGTGCAATATGTTCTATTATTGTTTCTATTTGACAACGTTCTCCTGTTTCGGGGTTAACATACCGAGGATAATTAATCAAGGAAGCATAAATTAGCTGTTCAAGAGTAACCTTGGTTCTACGCTTAGGAGGGGCTATATAATCAATGGTCAATCCCCACCCAGCATAGAATGGCATTCCAAAAGTATGAACAGTTTTACCCCATATTAATGCCTCAAAACCCAGTTGGGAGGTAACGGTATATACTTTATCAGCTTTTTCCAATAAGCTGGCAGGATGTATATCTTCACCTAAAATTACCACTCTTTTTAACCTGTTAAGCAGTTGCGTGTTAAAATAGCCTTTTTTACGTCCGGTAAACACTTCGGGGTGTACTTTAATTAATATTGTATGATGAGGGTTATCCTTAATAGCTGCATGCAGCATTTTGCTAAAGCTATTAGCATTTGCCAGTCCACAACTTATGGAAGCATCCCCTAAGACCTGATCTATAACAAGCACAAATCGGTTTGGTAATTCTAAATTGCTATCATGCTGGTGGTTGTATTTTGATACTCTACTTTTTTGCCATAATTCTATTAAGTCAGAAACACGCTCTTGTTGTTTAATAGAGAGAGCGTGAGAAATCATTAATTCCAGGCGTGAAGGAGAATTTGCGTCTAAGTATAACCCTATATCATCCACAACTATCGATAAGGGATAATCAATATGGCCCAGTTCTACCGATCTTAAAAAACCATCTTCTAGGCTAACATATCGTAATCGCTTTAATCGAGTGTAGCATTTAGCAATTTTTGTTAAAAACCCCCCTTGTCCCCAAACAGCTACTTTATCAATTCCTTGTGAATTAAAGGAAATAATTTTAATTGGTACGCAAGGAGCTTCTAAGAATTTATCTAGATAAGGGATCTTTAAAATTTTTCTTGACAAGATTCCGATCATTTGTTAAACAGGGTCAGCTTAAATAATACCATAAAAATGCGGATATTGTAAGCGGTACAATTTTTTAGTAAAGGAAAATATAAAAGTTGGTTTACTAAAAGCTTCAATTAATATATGTTTAAGAGAAATTAAACTTTCTTTTATGCCAGTTAAAGAAGCTAGTTTTTATGAAAAAATATAAAAACCCTCCACCAATCGTAATAGCTAAAAGAGTTATTTACGCTCTTTTCTTAAAAGAACTTAAAACACGTTTCGGTCAATATAAACTAGGAGTATTTTGGTTTTTTCTAGACCCTCTAATCCAGGTGGTGTTTTTTGGAGTATTGTTTGGCTATATAGCAAAAAGAGTTATGCCAAACGTAGATTATACAGTTTATGTAACTACTGGTATTTTAACTTGGATGATGTTTAGAAATGTATTAAATCGTGGAATAACTGCTATTGATTCTGCCAAGGTATTTTTTGTTTTTTCTCAGGTTAAACCCCTTGATGCATTTATCTCCAGGGTATTTTTAGAGTTTTTTATTTTCTCCATACTTTATATAGTTGTGATGTCGATACTGGGTTATTTAGAGCATGAATTTGTTTTTTTTAAGCCTTTGGAATTTATAGTATGTTATATTTGTATTTTTTTAATAGGATGTGGATTAAGTTTGGTAATTATGGTCGTATCATCTTTATATCGTGATGTTCGTAAAATATTAGGGGTAATCCTACGGGTTCTTTATTTTACTTCAGGAGTAATTTTTCCTATTAAATTTATTCCTATAAAATATCATTACTTATTGGCTTGGAATCCAATAGTCCATATAATGGAATTAACTAGGGAAGCGCTCTTCCCTGCATTTAAAGGTGTTATAGGAAGTTTATTGTATATTTTTACATCCACAATTATTATTCTTTTTTTAGGTTTAGCAAGTTTTTTCTTATCCAGAAACAGGATACTTCAATAAAATGTTGGTACTTGAGAAAATAACAAAAAGCTTTTTGCTAAAGGGGGGTGTACGACGGTATATATTCCGTGATCTTAATTTAACTATACCTAAATTAAATTTAGCAATATTAGGCAAAAATGGAGCAGGAAAATCAACCCTTCTTTCACTTATTGCCGGTTCTCTCTATCCCGATTCCGGTAGGATAATTCGTCGCTGTAGTGTATCATGGCCAGTAGGGTTACAATCTGGTTTTCAAGGAGATATGACGGGTCGGGAAAATGTATTATTTGTTTGTAGAATACACGGTTATAGTTTATATTCTGCTAAAAAAAAAGCATCTTTTGTTAATAATTTTGCTGAACTGGGAAAATATTTTGATATGCCAGTAAAAACCTATTCGAGCGGTATGAAAGCTAAGTTGGGGTTTGGTTTGTCTATGTCTTTTGATTTTGACTTATATCTGATTGACGAAGCTATAGCTGTTGGGGATCCTTCGTTTAAGAAAAAATCTTCTCAACTATTTGAGGAAAAGCGAAAGAAATCAAATATTATTATGGTTTCTCATAGTATAAGTACTATTAAACAATGGTGTGATGCTGCAATTTATTTGGAAAATGGGATATGCCAATTTTATGAGAATATCGATGAAGCTATTAGTCGCTATAAATCTGCTTAAAAATTTTTTAAAGCGCAATTTTCAGCCTAAGGTAATGAAGTGGTTTATGAAAATATCAATAAAGCTATTAGTCACTATAAATCTGCTTAAAAATTTTTTAAAGCGCGATTTTCAGCCCAAGGTAAAGAGGTGGGCAATAAACCTTTATTACAAAAGAAAAGCTTTGCTTTATTGTGTTATTATGCCTGTAGTAATTTTTGCGTTTTATATGCTTGTAATAGCTCCCGATCGATGGGTTGCTGAATCTAAGGTGGTTGTTAAAAATATCTCATCAGGCAAGGGGGAAATATCTGCTCTAGGGTTTATAATTGGCGACCTTAATTCTAAAACTCGCGAAGATATATTTTTTTTAAAAGAGTATATACATTCTTATGACATGCTCGAATATTTAAATCATGCTATTGATCTCCCGAAGCTTTATAGAAAAGGTATCTGGGATCCCTTTTCTAGGCTTTTTAGCGGAACGGCAAAAGAGGATATTCTTAATTACTATAAATCTAAAGTCCTATTGGTGTTAGAAGAAAACAGCGGGGTTTTAACAATTGCCACACAAGGCTTTAAATCTAAAGATGCAAAGAAAATTAATGATGCTATTTTAGAAAGAAGTGAGTGGTTTTTAAATGAAATATCGCACAAAATTGCTAAAGATGAAGCGTTATTTTTTGAAAATCAAATAAAACAAGCTGCGAAACGTGTGAATGAGGCTAAAAAAGCTATTATAAGTTTTCAGGTTGAAAATAATATAATTAATCCCTCAACGCAATTAAAGTTTGGGACAAAATTAATTGCTAATTTAATAGGAGAATTAGCTTCTCATGAAACAGAACTAAGAACTTTAAGCTCTTATTTAAGTAATAATTCCCCTCAAATAATTTCAACACAATCAAAAATCACAGCACTAAAAGGGCAAATCGATAAAGAAAGCAGAGTTATAGCTGGCGGAGATGAACAAGCACTCAATTCTATTTCTTTAAAGTTTCAGGATTTAGAGACAGAAGCTAAAATTGCAGAACAAATCTATGAAGCTACAGTTGCATCGCTCGAAAAAAATAGATTAGATTCAGCAAAAAAGTTTAAATCTTTAGCTATCATTTCTGCAGCTATTTTACCAGAAAAGCCTATTTTACCTAAAAGGCTATACAATATTATGCTATTTGCTATAATTATTGGAGCAGCTTACGGTTCTATTAGGTTAATACTGTCTTCTATTAAGGAACATATATGAAAAAGAAAAATACATTTATTTGGATATTATATTTTATTTTAAGTTTATTGTTGAGTTTTCCTATATACGCCGACACCACAACCCAAAAATCCTTAACAGAAGGTGGGACCGAGCCACGTACAGCGGAGAATAATGGACAAAACCTAGTTAATTCTAACAGGGAGCTATCCAAAAAGTCTAAAATCTTTGGAGCGAATTTATTTACCGGTAAATATGCTCAAGCTTCTTTTTCGGGGTTTAACCCTAATTACGTAATTTCGGTAGGTGATAGCATAATTATAAGAATTTGGGGAGCTTTCAATCATGAAGACAAATATGTCGTTGATGCTCAAGGTAATATATTTTTACCTAATATTGGCCCTATAAAGGTGTTGGGAATAACTAGTGGAAACCTGAATAAATCAGTAGAAGCAGCAGCAAAGAAAGTCTTCGAGAATAATGTTTTTACCTATGCCAATTTAGATACAGCTCAGCCAGTAAAAGTTTTTGTTACAGGGTCTGTATACCATCCGGGTCTCTATTCAGGTTTATCTTCAGATTCTATATTATCGTACTTAGATAAAGCAAATGGTATCGACCTCGAACGTGGAAGTTTTATTGATATTACTGTTCTACGTAATAATATTGTGCATACAAAATTTAATCTTTATGATTTTCTCTCAGAAGGGCGTATAAAGCTTATTCAACTTACGGATGGAGATGTAATATTTGTTGGAGCAAGAAAAAATACGGTGTTTGTTACTGGGGCAGTAGCAAATGAGGCAGAATTTGAGTTTAAGGATAAAATAGCTGCTTCTTCAATAATAAAGTTATCGCAGCCTAAACCTTCAGCAACTAATTTTACAGTAGCAAGGAAAACTGGGAAACTAAGGCAGGCTTTTCATTATAATTTAAGTGAAGCTCCAAAGGTTATGTTGGAAGCTGGTGATGAGGTTACAGTAACTTCTGAAAAAGGGTCAGAATCTATACTTGTTAAAGTTGAACAACCTAATTCAGAGTATAGATCTTTTGCTCTTCCTTATGGTTCTTCCCTAGCTGATGTTCTATCTCAGATAAAACCTGGTTTTATGGCAGAGATGGATGCTATCCAAATTTTTAGGAAATCAATTGCTATGAGGCAAAAAGAGGCTATCCAAACTAGTTTAGCAAAATTAGAAGCTTTAGCTTACACAAGTGTGTCTTCTACAGGAGAAGAGGCTAATATTCGTAGTAAAGAAGCTGAACTTATATCTAAATTTGTTGAACGAGCCAAAAACGTTGAACCAAAAGGACAAATTGTATTAGAAGAAAATCATAATCCTAAAGATATAGCCCTTGAAGATGATGATCTGATCCTTATTCCTAAAAAGAACCATTTGGTACTGGTTCAAGGGGAAGTAAATTTTCCTACGGCACTGATTTATAAACCTGGAAACAGAGCAAAGGATTATATAAAAAAAGTTGGTGGATATTCTCTTAATGCCGATAAAAATAAAGTTTTAGTTATAAGGAGATCAGGAGTTATTCTTGATTCTTCATCGGTGGGTTCTAATATCAAGCCAGGCGATGAAATTATAGTGTTACCAAAAATTAATTCTAAAAACCTTGAAGTAGTAAGGGCTATTACACAAATAATTTATCAGATTGCGGTTTCTTCAAAAATTGTGTTAGGTCTGTAGAATAAAACAATTTAATAGAAAGAGATGCAATTAAACCAAATTCCAAGATATAAGTCGGTAACGCTTTTACAAGGGCCTGTAG
>CAIKLL010000040.1 GCA_903828265.1 uncultured Rickettsiales bacterium | reverse complement strand
AGGCATTGGTTCTGAATTGCCAGCTGTAGAGGGAGTAGAGACGGTAAGAAAGGATGTTGGTGTTGATTATGCCGTTGGCTCAATTCTACTAGCTGGGAAACCTTTAGATAGTTCTGTACCAGATGTTGTAGCTGAAATATCCAAGCCTTTAGTTGTTAACGATAATGAAGCTTTAAGAGTATTAGGAAATGGAAAGGTTTTAACAGATTCAGTATTGGATATAGTTAGTATTGAAGCACGTCCTAAGTTTAATAATACTATAATAGTACATCCTGTAAGCAGTGGTAAAAATTTAGGTTTATCAAGTGATATAGAAACTTTACCTGATGTTGTAGCTGAAGTATCAGAGCCTTTAACTAAAGAAACTGAATTATTAATAAATGATATTTTAGATTCTGAAGGCAGTAATGAAATCAAGAAAGATTTAATTAAAGAACTGATTGCTCATCATGAAAAAATCAAGCTAAAAAAGGCAAAAGCACAAGAGGTAATTTTAGCTGTTATCCAAGATCCAGAAAAAACGGCTGAGCTGCTTTCGGAAGTTGATTTTGATTTTAATGAAAATATACAAGAGTCGAATAGTGATAATGGATTATCTTCCACTTCTTCTATAAATAAAGCTGTACGTTATTTAGCTCACATGCAAAATCTAGAAAGTGAAGAAATTGATCAAGAGATAAAGCGTTTTAAACAACATGCTAATCCACTAACTCCAGAAATAAGTAATATTCTATTTAGCAGTATGTTTACACAATTTGAAAATAGAATGTTAATGGTGGGAGCTGCTGCCGGTGAGGGTGTTGCTGCTGGTGAAGAAGCTAAGAAACTAAACAAAAGCGTATGGATTAGTGGCTTTTATGGTGGTGCTAAGCAAGGTTCTAGCTCAAATGCTGATGCTTACCGAACTAATACAGGGGGAATTACTATTGGTGCCGACATCAATTTAGGAGAAAATGAAGCTAATTTGATTGGAGTAGCTTATGGTAAAGCTCGCTCTAAATTTAAAATGTCCCAAACTAGAGGCGATAAGTTTAATGTTAATCATGATACGTTTTCGATTTATGGTCAGGGTGAAATTGTTAATAGATTATTACTTCAAGGAGCAGTTTCTTTTATAAAAGGTAAAGTGGTTAATAAAAGTGTTAAGTTAATCGATGATGGTATATATGAGACGGCTACCGGTAAGTTCAATACCAAAGGTTATAACATTAGAAGTCAATTAAGTTATAAATTTAACATCGATAAATTTGTATTAACACCTAGTATAGGATTTAAATACGGTAAAATAGCTGATGGTGCATACGATGAAACTGGTAATGATGTGTTCAATTTATCAGTAACAAGTAAATCTAGAAAAGCATTCACCGGTATAGCAGGAATTAAGGCCTCGATGCCTCAGGTGGTAGCTGAGAATATACATTTTGTACCTTCCTTAAACTTTTCAGTGGAAAGAATATTACAAGATAAGATAAAGCAAGCAAAAGTTAAATTAACATGGGCTGATAGGGAATTTGAAAATGATACCAATAACCGTAAATTACCGAAATTAGGTTATAATATTGGCGGTAGTGTACTTGTAAAACGTAACAATACTGAAGTAGAGGCAAGCTATAACTGCCATCTGAAGAAAAAATACGTTGGACATCAGGGTACATTAAAGTTAAAACTTTTATTCTAAACTATATTCTAAGAGGAGAGAGATCAAAGGTATTTT
>CAIKLL010000039.1 GCA_903828265.1 uncultured Rickettsiales bacterium | reverse complement strand
GATTTTAATTTCTTTATAAGCTTATCTTTTGAGCTCATTTATAACTTTTTTATAACCTTATTTAAGAATAACAAATTAATAAAATTAATGCAACTAAAAACAGTTGCTAAAAATAAAACCAGGTGTAAATTTTATTACCCGCAAGAAAAGATAAAACAGTGGAATAAAACTAACATAGATAATTGGAATGAGTTATTGGATATTTAAGGTTTTAAAAACTGCTAATTTTTTAAGTGTATAAAAAACGAACGTTTAATTTATGGGAAGACAAAATAATTCTGCCCAAATAACGTAATTTTCTGATTCCTTTTATCTTAGCACTGTCAACTGACAATCTTAGCAGTGACAACAATAGAAATATACATGTCAATTGTTGTTTTTGCAAAGTATACTTCTTGAGATACATTTGATATCCACTCTGCTTTACTTACTTGTTTTCCATTTACATTCTATTTCTTTTATGATAATTGTATTATTTGTAACTTAACTAGACTAAACTATTCTAGTTTAGTGTAAATAGGTTCAATTTAAACTAAACCAGTTTAGCTTTATCTGGTTTACTGTAATTTAGTTTAACAAAAAATGATAGAACAATGGAAAGAGGAATAATAGTAGCGTTCTTACAAGTGAAAGGCGGGGTTGGGAAATCCACTTTATCTCAGAACTTAGCTGTTGCATTTGCTCATGATAACATTAAAGTAAAAATTATAGATTGTGATATAAGACAGAGAACATGTTCTAAGTGGGTAGCACGGAGAAATGAATATCACCCCAATAAGCCAAAAATTTCTTCTTCCATTCAGATTGATGATTTAAAAAATGCTGCTACTGAAGACTCCAAAAATTATGATGTATTAATAATAGATGTACAAGGTAGGGATAGTAAAAACTTAAGAACTTCTTTATTAATAGCGGATATAATATACGTTCCTTTTACTCCTTCTCAAAATGATATTGAAACAATAGAAGAACTGGACGAACTATTAGAAGAAACTCAGATACAAAATAATAGGCGTAAAACTTTTTATATACTAAATAATTGCTCTGCGCACTATTTAGACCAAGCTAGTGGTGATGCACAAAACTTTTTCCAAGAATACTCAAATATATTAAAACCTTCAGAAATCAAACTTTTTCATAGAAAGGTATATAAAGTTGCGGCTTCTGAGGGGCTTGGTGTTATCGAAACTAATGATTCAAAATCAAAAGAAGAAATTCTAAATCTAAAAAGAGAAATAGAGCGTTATGTCTAGTTTTAAAAAAAATAGAGCTGTTCCCAAAATTACAGATATAGGGGAAACAATAATAAATAAAGCTGAAGATACAATACCAGTGACTATTGCTAATAAGAATATAAAAGAAATCACTATACCATTTACAAAAGAAATGTCGGATTTATTAGAAAAATTATTTATTCATTTTGATGGTGATATATCAAGAAGAAAACTTTGTGCTAAATATCTTTTAAAATCTTTAAGAGCAGAAGTAGATAAGTTTGAACTAAACTAATTTAGTTCAAACTTATCTGGTTCATATTAACCCATTTACTGGGTCATTATTGTACGCTTTTAACAGGTAGGTAATTCTAATTTTCGTTAGCCATTAATTGGCAAAGAAAATGCAACAGTAACTCCTTTATCTTGGTTTGGTTTAGCCCATATCTGACCGTTATGCGCTTCAATAACTTTTTTAGACAGGGCAAGTCCTATACCTCTACCGCCTGCAGGAGTTTTAGTCTTTGAACTAACGGTAAATGGATTAAAAACTTCAAATAATTCATCTTTTGGAATACCTATCCCTTCGTCTTTTACACTAAAGACAATAGTGTGGTTTTGCTCCGGTTTCAGCTCAATTGTAATTGTTCCCTGCTTACAGTATTGAATAGCATTTACTATGATATTATCTATAGTACGTGAAATGTAATACTGATCACATAAAGCGGTTAATTCATTATCTATTTGCAAGTTAAACCATAAGTCTTCTTGATCTATATCCTGAATATACAGTTTTTTACATAGTTCTAACCTTTCATAAACTAAATCAGATAAGTTTACTTGAGACTTATTTAACTGGTAGTTAATATTATTAAGTTTTGATAAATCAATAAGGTTATTTACTAAACTGGTTAATCTTTCAGAACTATCAGCAATATCTTTGGTTGCATTACGCCTTTGTTCTTCATTAAATTTATCGTAGTTAGCCCATAAAACCTGTCCAAGACTAGTAATACCAGTAATTGGTGTGCGTGTTTCATGTTCCAGGTTTCGTAAAAGCTCATTTTTAATTTCGTATAGCTTAGTTAGTTCTTTCTTCTGGTCTATTACTTTATGTTCTAAATAATTTGATTTTTGTTCTATTTCTTCTTCATAAGCTTGTTTGGGTCTAAAAAAGATAACAATAGCAGTACCAGCTAGTAAAAAGGTATAGATAATAAGCGACGTAGAAGCAGTATTAATAACAATATTATCTATACCTGTATAGTATTGATAAGCTTTTATACTTGAATAAATACCTACTATCATCATAGTAAGTAGTAATTTCCATCGAGTTAATATTGCAGCTACTATTAGATTTACAATAAATACTACAAACTGCAAATGACTAAAGTTGCTTAACATTAGAAAAAAGCTACTACAAAAAATCAATAGGAAAAAGATGCTTATACTCCAAGCTACCTGTGCAATATTATCTTTTTTTATAGTTGATGGCCAAATAGGATAAGTCGTAAAACACACAGATAATACAAGCATAATCTCATAAAATGGTAATATTGCATCTTTGTTTTGGCCATCGATAACGTTAGATATGGAGTACATAGTGGAGATAGTAGAAATAGTAGAAAATATCCCAAAACTAGTATAAGTTAAGTCCCTTTTAGGTGAATTATTCTTACAAAAAACCATTAAATCAAATTCTGTAATAGCTTTTACAAGTTGATGAAATTTATGTTTACCTATAGTTCCGTTACTACAAGACAATTGGTTATTTTTTTTATTAATCCACCCTCCATTTTGCTTTAATAGATAATGACTTCCCATAAAGAATATTAAATTAACAATTGTTCCAGGTAGAATACTATCAACCCCAGTAGTATCCATAAAATATATTCTCCATACTATAACACTTACAAAGCCAGCTCCCATACCTATTAAAACTGATTTCGTCGTACTACGGAAACCCAAGATAGCCAATATAAGAGGTACGTCAATTATTGGGATATAGAAACTTTGAGTCATAAATACCAGCGGCAACAAATCATAATCAAGTAACGCTAGGTATATGGAAATTACCCCAAGCAATACCGAAATAATTTTAGATAAGGCTAATTCACTTTTAAATTTTATATTTAGTGGATAACAAAAATCATGAGTTAATAGAACTGATGAAGCATTTATATTAGAATCAGCTGTAGACATACACATGGCTACTACACCTACCATTATAAAACTTTTAAGTCCTGTATGAGGGTAGTTATTTGTTATATATTGTACTAAGTCTTTAGGATTAAGATTAGGGTCGATATTGAACAGAAGAAATGCAATCCATGCCATTCCAATTAAAATTAACATTAGTAATATAGCCGAAATACTAAAAGCCTTTTTAACCTGAGAGACACTACGTCCTATGGCCACTCTCTGGAACATGGTTGGGTTCAAATCTGGTATGGAAAAAAGCAGAAATAATAATAATACCGACCAAAATTTAGGATTCGAAAGACCTAAGAACTCTTCATAATTAAATAGAGGGTGTTGAACAGCAGTTAATAGATTAAAGGTAGGAAGACTGCTTAAATCGTTCCATATAACGATACCCAAAACAGGTATTAATACGCCAAAAGTAAAGAATTGTATCACATCTGTGAAGGTAACTGATCTAATTCCTCCAACGCTAGAGTATAATGTCACTACAGATGCAGCTAAAAAAATTGGATAGTTTCCAGATAATCCTAAAAAATCATTTAAAATATAACCAAAAACTTTAAACTGTACTGCTATGAAACCTGCGGAAGCAATAGCTCCTCCTATAGCTGATATAAGTCTGACGTGTTTTCCATATAAATCTCCCATTGCTGAAGCTACAGAAATGCTACCTAGAAATTCACTCATTTTTGGAACAAAAACATACGCATTTAGGAATAAGCACACCACCATCCCTAAACAACCAATAGCGTAATGTAATCCAGTGGTGTAAACCTCAGCTATCGTTATAAAAAGATAATCCCCGCCAATCCATGTAGCAACTATTGTAGAAACTAAGGCACCAGTAGAAAAATTTCTGTTTCCTAAAGAGTAATCCTTTATGTTTTTTACTCCTCTTCCATAGTAAAGACCTACTACAAGATTAAGGGTTAAAAACACAATAAAGACTACTGTATCAATATTAAATTGCATGATTTAACTCCAACGTTGTTCTAGTTAAATTATTAGTTAAAATAAGATAATTAGAAATGACAAATTTATATTTTAATATTAACTGGGATTTTTTATGAAAATGAATTATCCCCAAAACTTATATACATTAAAACTTTTGCTCTAACCTATAATCTTTGAGAATAGATTGACATTTGTCAACGCATAAGTTGCCCTTAGCAACAGACGCCTTGTTTTTTTAATCCTATAGGAACTAAATATGGTAGTGATTAAGAAATTAATCTAATCTAATAAACCGCAAATACATATCATAAAAATACAATAATAGAAATAAGGATAAAAATGTATTGAATTTAAGGACACCCATATCCAACTGTGGTTGTATATAAATATACTAAGAGTAAATAATATTAATAATAATCGTGCATAAGTTTAATGATCAAAAATTAAGCTCTACTTTTTAGTTTTGCTATTTCTTCTAGACTTAAACCCGTTACAGAAGAAATAAGTTTATTGTCCAACTTCTGTTTTAGCATATTAAGAGCCGTTTTCTCGATACCTTCTGCGATCCCTTCCTCTCTAGCCTTCTCTGCAGTTTTTTTTAGTGTATTAGCTTCTATCCTTAGCCATTTGAGATGATCTTCGTAAAGTTCCCTTTCCTCTTGGCTAAAGTTCAGGACATCCAATACCTTTAGGGCTTTTTTAAGTTCTTCGTTATCCAATTCTTTTGGTAACCTGTCAGCTTTCAGTAAATCATGCCTTGTTAAGAAAGCAACCCACATATCAAGGGCATTTCTGGTCTTGGAAACTATATCGGCTAATTCCTCACTTGAATCGCTAGTAAATTTATTCAGCTCTATAGTATGTAATTCCAAATCCTTAAAATAGGTAAACCCGTTTTCTTTTTCCGTAATATGAAAAACATTATGATAATTTTTTGCTTGCGGGATGGAAGTAAAGTTCAGTATATGAATACCTATGGCTTTGGATAAAGCGGAATAATCCTGTGCTACCTTTAGCTGTTCAGTATATAACTTTGCCCAGTAGTATAGGGCTCGTTTATCATAATCAGCCTCATCACTAATTTGAATCTCAATATTAAATCTTTTGCCGTCAACGCCTTTCGCTTTAATATCGAGTATTGATAACTTATCCTGTTTAAAGTTCTGGGAATTATAAGGATTTAGCAAAGTAACATCTGATACCTGATCATCTTTACCAACAATTGAATTTATCAAGGAAACAAGCAAATCCTTGTTTTCCTCTACTCCAAATAGTTTTTTAAAACAAATGTCTACTCGAGGCGATATTTTTTCCATAATAATTGCTAGAATTTATTGGCTTTACTATATCATAATGTCTGGTAATACACAAAGATACTTATTACAACAGCTTTAATGCTTGTTAGATTTTTGTTGAAAATTCTTTTATATTCGAAATAGTTATAGTTTTTCCTTTAGCTAACCACCACGCTTTATTAGCTTCAAATAAAAATACATCAAGATCAGATTGATCAATTTTGTTTTTAGGCCTAAGTAACCTAGTTATTAACTCAGTTTCCACTTCCATAAATTTATTACTATCACTTAAAAATAAAACACTTTGAGAAATTATCTTACCAAACATAACCTTGTCTTTATATAGACCTACAAACCCTTGATTCTTTAATGTAGTAATATTGGATATCGGTGATAATATATCAAGTATTGTATTAACAAATTCTTCCTGTATCATAAATTAATTAGTTTAATTTTATTAAAGGATGGCGAATTCAATAATCTAGCGCAACATATGCAATTTGCGATTATGAAAGACCTCGGTAGGTGTTCTGTAACCAAGGCATTTTCTGGGCTGATTATTCATTCTCTGTTCTATATCGTCAAGAAGTTCTTGAGATAAGTTTCT
>CAIKLL010000038.1 GCA_903828265.1 uncultured Rickettsiales bacterium | reverse complement strand
TTAAGGGAACTATGGACTTTTAGGTTAAAAAGTGGTCTAAGGCTATAGGGATGATAATAACATTGGTACAGAGGTTGTATTTGAAGATTTTAGTAAAATTCATTCAGTAAAAAGACTTATTTTGACAGTGTAGTAACTTGGCTGCAAACCGCAAAATACCGATATTCAGATTTTGCAACTTTCCGATAAAAGTTTCTTTTATTGAAAGAGTAGAGATTTCTTATATTTTCTTAATTTTTTTAACATTAACTTTCCGTAAAATAATTATTAAGCTATCAAACTTTTATTAATATTGTACTCTCCATATAATACAACATTTTCCCATCCAATAGGACTTATGTGTTTAATCATCAAGAGATCTACCCATTCTGGAATGTTTCCTTCCCTTAAAATTCGGCTCATTTCCTTTGCCTGCCAATATATTATACATGCCATTATTAAAGTTAAACAGTTACAACTATTTCTTTGTGCTATTAAATCACGTCCAGTAATCTTGCCACGATTCCCATAATTTACATCCCTTGCTAATTGGTGCATCTCTTCACCCTTCAATAAATCGTCATTTCTTTTTTTTCGTATTTCTGGATCAACCATACTTTTTAACGTATTTGCAGTTTTGAATATACGGCCTAATTGTAAATTAGCCTTATAAAATTCATTTTTTGAATTAAATGATAATAATTTTCTCATTGCAAGAGATGCGCTAACATGTCCTGTAGTTATAGAGCCATAAAAATGCGCCATTCTATCCCATTGATTAACTATACTTGTCATATCTATTGTGCTTTCTTTATGTGTCAATAATGAGCTTAAACTTTTATAATCTCTATTATTATCTATTTTAAATATATTATGATTTTGTATTCCTCTTATTCTTGGATTAAATTTACTCCCAATAAATGCAAAAGAAGCGAACGTTATTGCACCTGCTGCTGCCGTATCTGTAAAATGTTCTTCCAAAGGTAAGTCACTTTCGTTATATAACTTACCATCTAATACATGAGCGCCCTCACTTTCATAACATTGAATTGGTTTACTTAAAAATGGTGCATAATTATCAGCAACAAAAGTATAAAATTTTAGAGCAAACTCTCCTAGCTTCACACTAAATTCTTGTTGCAAAACTTTCTCTTTAAAAGTTACTAAATGGCTATCACTGCTAGATCTCTTCCCCTCTCCCCAATTCTTTGTAATATTTAATTTTGATATTGCATTCACTATCCATGCCAATGCTGTTCTTAAGGCTTCGTCACTTAGTTGCCAGTCTGTAATTCTCTTCATATAATCATATGATACATCGTTTACTAATTGAGACATAGTATAAATACCTATATTGCATCCATGTGCCATTATAGTAAGTATGAGCCCACATATATCTTCTTTAATTCTTAAATTTTCTTGATTTGGTAGCATAAATGCTTCTGTAAACTGTAATTTATTATCTACTTCTATCAACAAATCTGGTAATTTTATGCTTCTCAAATTGTTTTCAATAAAATTTTTTAAAAATGTTAAGGATTCTTGTTGCTTTTTTGTTAAATGCTCACCATGGTCACGCTTTAACTCCCACTTACCATCTACTATTTTAGCATGTTTATTACCTTTTTCTCCCATAAAATATATATCATAAGCTTCCCCCAAGTAATTAGTTAAATAAACCTCAGCATCTTTAGCATTTTCTGGAAGCTTATTATTGCGAAAAAATTCTGTAATATGGTTTTTCCAGGTAACTTCAGGCATAAAAAATCTATTGAAAGAGCTAAACCTTTTGCCATTTTCAAGAACTAAATTGTTATGTTTCAAATCTTCTTTAATTTTAAATAATAATGCACATTCCCAAGCACGCCTATCTATTTTTCCATTTATAATTACAAATTTCTTTATACCCTTTGGTATAAACTTAGTTGGAATATTTTTTGGCAATTGACGCTTTTTATTGTCGTTTAAGTTTTTTAAAACCTCTATTGCTTTTAGTACATCTGACTCACTTCCTTCTTCTAATTTCATTTCTAAATTTTCTAATAATTTAGGAGTAAATTGTCTAAAGTATCCATACTTTTCCACAAATAGGTTAAATGCATGGCCATATTTTCCTGTCAATAATAAATCTAGATTATCTATTTTAATTAGCTCTGCTTTAAATTTTTTGTATAAAACTGTTCTTAATTCAATATCTGGCACAGCTTCATCTCTTACTACTTCTTTTATTTTTGAATAATTTTTCAAAGCTTTTCTTATTTCTTTTTCGTTCTGTGTTACTTTTAGTTTTATAATCTTATCTGCCCTTTTATAACTGGAAGAAAGCAACTTAATACAGGACTCTGCTAAAAAGTCATTACTATCTTTATAATTTTGATGTAAAAAACATACAATAGCTGCATATCTGTATAGAGGATCTATTTTTCTTAATTTAGTAATTGAGTATGACTTTACTTCTCTCGTTAATATTTTTTGATAATTATTATTGATCATACTTATATCAATAGATAATGCTCCAGTGTTTCTGATGTAATCTAATTTTTCTAACAGGTTAAGAATTCCATTTACTGATGCTCTATATGGAGGTTTTTTCAAAAATTCCAATTTAGATATTGTGCCCTGGCTTTCTAATAATAAGTTTAGATTATTAATAATCTCTAAAGATAATTTTTGTTGCACGTTATCAAAAATAACCTTTCTAGCCTTTTGCCTTTGTCCTGATATTATCTTGGATAATCTAATTTCTGATGGAGATAAAATTCTATTTTTCTTTAAATGTAATATTGTTTTGATTTTCAGTAAATTGTGTGCTTCTAACCTTAAAGCTTCATTGTATATATATTCCTTAATTTTTAACTCATTCTCTGTATTAAATTTTACAAGGCATAAATAATTTGTAATCTCTTGTTGATGTTCTATTATTTTAAATCTATTTTTAGAATACTCTTCAATTTTCTTTGAATCTACCTTAATTTGTAACCCTACAAATATTGCTATCTCCTCTATAACCTCAAATGGTACAATTTTAGGAAAGTAATTGAATAATTTTACAAATGCTACCTGATATCCAAAGCCTAATTTATTATAATCGTTTCTGCATCTATTAACTGCTTGTATGTCAGTGTTTTTTAATGTCCCATATTCTACAAGACTTTGCTGTGAAAAATTCTTATCTGTCATTAATCATTCCAAAACTTTGTAAATTTTATCGGTAAAATTTCAGTATACCTAACTGTATGCCTTATATTCTTATGTCCAAGATATTGTTGTATAGTGCGTGTGTCATGTGATTCATTCGCTAATTTAAAGCCAGTAGAGTGTCGAAGCATGTGTGGATGAATGGACAATTCTATTCCTGCATTTTCACCTGCTCTAGTTAACATTTTGCCAAATGTTGATGTAGTAAGAGGGCTTTTTCTCTCTGAAATAAAAACATATTGTGTTTCTGGATACTCTCTTTTTACTTTCCTTAATGCCCTCAACTCTGGGCCAAATAATGGATGTGCACTATCTATACCATTTTTTAATCTATTTATTTGTATAGTTCCCAGGTTTAAATTTATTTGCTGCCATTTCAGACTTAATAACTCTCCTACTCTTAACCCATGTCTATAAGCCATTAAAATCATTGTTGCATCCCGACTTTTATGACGCCCTATATTTTTTGCCGCCGCAATAATTTTTTCTATCTCATCTTCTGTTAAATATTCGCGTGCTCTTCTATCTTTATTTTTTGGTTTTCTTAGCATAAGTTGCATAGTGTTTAGTCTATATTTATATCTTTCAGTAAAAAGGATATTGGATGTAATTAATATTAGGATGTTTATCATAGAATTTGTCAAGTAAAATATTTTAAACATTCAGTAAATAGTACCATTTACTGAATGTTTTTTATCTTAAATTTACATGCCTTAAGTAGTATTTTTCTCTTCTTGCAATAAAAGAAACTTTTATCGGAAAGTTGCAAAATATGAATATCGGTATTTTGCGGTTTGAAGCCAAGTTACTACACCGTCAAAATAAGTCTTTTTACTGAATGAATTTTACTAGAATCCTCAAATACAACCTCTGTACCCATGTTATTATCACTCCTATAGCCTTAGACCACTTTTTAATTTAAAAGTCCATGGTTCCCTATATATACCATATTGATTCACATGATGATAAAATAGTGGAGTTATAGCTCTTTTGTCTTCAATACTAAGAATATCACGACATAATTCCTCTTTGATGATTTGCTGTAATAACAGAGTATTTATATATACTAATGCTGACT
>CAIKLL010000037.1 GCA_903828265.1 uncultured Rickettsiales bacterium | reverse complement strand
TATTAGAAGAAAAGTATTCTATAGTATTATGTGCCATAGGAAACGTTTGATTCGGATTAGTCAAATAACAAGAATAACTATCATTCTCAATACTTTTACTATCACAAAGTGAAAAATTATGTTCCCTAGTAAATTTTTTTAAACAGGATATTACTGTAATTTTTACAGTATTACGAATTAATACTTTAGACATCTGAATTAAATTAATATTTTGCTTTGGATAAAAAACTTTTCTTGCGCACTATAAAGTAGTTAAAGCCGGTATAACTCCACATTCTATAAGATAAGAGTAGGTAAAAAAGGAGCTTCCATAACTAAACGTTAATATAGATAATAA
The DNA here is from genome assembly GCA_903828265.1 of uncultured Rickettsiales bacterium. Lineage (GTDB taxonomy): Bacteria > Pseudomonadota > Alphaproteobacteria > Rickettsiales > Rickettsiaceae > Megaera. The sequence continues at coordinate 10,388 of CAIKLL010000037.1, read as the reverse complement.
AGCTATATTGACAGTATTTATATTAAATGTCAGGATATTCATATCCTATATTACCCTCATTACATTTTCCAATATTAAAATCAAAATATGTATCAGGATATGGTTCATCTTTTAAAGTAAAATGCCACCATTCTTGCTTATACGCTACAAACCCATGTTTCAGCATTGTTTTTTGCAAAAACATCCTGTTATCGTAGTAATAATCACTTATCTCTCTATTATCATAATGACTAACATTATCAAAAAGATCAAATGATGATCCCATATCTATAGTGTTGTCATCATAAAATGGAATGACCCTACCATCTGTTAACGATCTATGACTTAAAACAGGGTTATGAGAAAAAGATATATTTAATTTAATTATACTAACATCTACTGTACTTCCTCTACTATGTCCTGATTTTTCAGCTATATAACCATCAGTAAATAAGTTTGATTTATCCACATTTGGATAAAATATTTCCTTGTTTTTAATATCACTAATATTTTTGGCCCATTCAACAAAGTCATCGACCGCCTTTGTTGGACGATATGCATCATATACTGCCAAAGAATATCCAATATTATTTAACTCTTCTTGTACCTTAAACAATGCTGAGGCAGCTTCTTTTGTTAGTATAAGTAAATCAGCAGCACAATATCCGTTTATAGGTCTGCCAACAAAATTATGTTCTCCTGAATATCTTAAATAAAGTGGCAATCCAATTTCAGCTGCATTAAATTGCACAAACCCTGGCTGTATTGTTGTCATATAATATACCCTTAAAATAGTTCATAATCATGATTACACTATTTTTAAAAAATGTATATAGATAAAATTTATCTATATACATTTTTTCTAATCTCTAATAAATACATTATAATGAATATAAAAGTTGAGATTACAGTAGATATTAATATACCAAAAGCCTTGAGTGATAAAAAAAATTGTGTAGCAATAAGTAGTATAAAACTTAAGGTAAAAAATATTAACAATTTACCAATACTAACTTTTATACCATATAAAGCAAAAATAAATGAAATCGCCACTGACGATAACCAAAAACCATGACTTTTAAGCATAATATTAATAATATTATCAGCATATAAAGCAATAAATATAGCTACTATTCCTAAAAATAGGGAAACAAATTTTGTAACTAATAGTTCTTTATTTTTTCTTATTTTAAAAAGTGGTGTTAAAAAATCGTGAGTAAATGATATACTAGCCACATTGAGGAATGAGTCTGCTGTTGACATCATAATTGCTAATATACCAACAATTACTAACCCTTTAAATCCTATTGGTAATAATTCTTTAATTATAATAGGAATAATCATATTTGCTTCTATGTTTGGTAAGATAACTATAGAACTGAGGCCTATAGCTATAACACATATATTGACTAAAATAAAAGCAACAATGGTATAACGAAATGATAGTATTGTTTGATAAAGATTTTTATTCATTAATATTCTTTGGACAGTTACAGGTTGTGGCGCTGGTAATAAGTATATAATAAACATGCAAATATATTGAAAGGTATTAGTATTTATTGCAAACGATATACTCCAACTTGGAATAGATGAAATTAATTGATTAACGCCACCTATTTTTACTAAAAGGAATATAACTAAAATAATAAATGTGACTACTATTAAGATAGATTGAATAAAATCTGTTATTACAACAGATCTAATACCTCCAAAAGTAGCATAAAACACCACTATACCATAACTTAATATAGCTGCTTCCAATTTTGTAATATTTAATATGGACATTAGTATCACAGTAATAGCAAGAATTTGTGACCCTATCATTCCAACAGAAGTAAACATACCTAAAAATCCAGAAATTACTTTGCCTATTTTACCATAAAAAACCTCCATTATATCTCCAAATGATATAGCATTACTAAATTGTATAAATCTTTTAACTAATAATTCAGACATTATAATCCATTGTCCTATAAATCCTACTGTAGCTAAGGATACTATACCTGATTTATATATCTCAGCTGTACTACCAATTAAAACACCTCCTCCTACCCATGTAGCAAAAATAGTTGCTATTATTTGTAGAGTATTGAACCTGCCTTTACCAACCGAATATTCCTCTATATTTTTAACACCTTTACCAGAGCTATATCCAATAAAGATTATTAAAATTAGGTATATAATTATGAAAGATGTATCTACAATTCCTAATTGCCACATAATCGATAAAACAAATTTTGATTTTGTAGATGATGAATTAAATTTACTTTAGTATCACAATTAAACTTATATTTTAGATGTGTTACATGATGTTCAGTAGTTCTTCCAGAAATACCTAACTTATTTGCTATCTCCTTTACTGTATAAGAACCTTTAATTAATTCTTTAGCAATTTCTATTTCTTTTGGAGTTAGCCTAACAGTTTTATTATCTGTATCTTTTAAAAAAGAAAATTTATTATTCATTATCTGTTCTAAAAATATATTTTCTTTTTTATTAATAACTTCATTAAATTTTATTTCTTTTTTTACTTGAGGTATAATAAGACACTTTTCATTCTCTTTACCGACTATTTCATGAGACATTTGTAAAAAAAATAAACTAAATTGTTTGAAAAGTTCTAAATGATTAATGATAAAATTAAAAAAATTTATACCTTTTATATCAATAAAAAATGAGAAAGTTTCTACAAACTCATTATTATACCTGTAGCATAGACATATTGCATATTTTGATAATGATTCTTTATGATTTAGATTTATAACACAATCATAGTTACTTTTCTCAGGATAAATAAAATACGAAAATTGGTTAGTTGTTGTTTGCTTAACTATTTGATTTAAGAATTTACCATAAACGTTGTTTTCTACTAATTTTAAATATTGATATATATACTTTTTACTGCAGCTACATAACATTAAATGTCTAGAATCACTATATATTTTTTTATAAATAAATTCCTGCACAGATAGTACTTGAGACATATCCATGCACATTTCTTTAACTTTTTTAGTATTAGATTCAATATAATCTAAATTTAAGATTAAATTTTGTTGCATAGCACATCTATTCTACAATAATTACTACATAATGACTTCAAAAAGTACTCAACACTATAGGGTATTTTTCACCTGAGTATTATAAGTTATTTTTTTATAATTCTTCATTATATTTAGTATTTGATAAATCATTTCCTAATTCTTCTGTAAAATTCCTAAATTCCAGCTGATATACCCAATCTAAAGATTCAATTCCAAAATTCAATATCTCATTAGCGAAATTAATAACATTGTAGATTAAAAATATTCCACTAAGACAACCTGCACTTGTTTGAAAATTAGCATTATTAGCTGCATATGTTATTGTTATTACACTTCCTATAGTTCCTATACTAAAAGCAACCACTTGATTAATATTTATAAATTTACTGATCCAAAAATTAAAATCATCATTATTATAACATAAACCTATAGTTTTAAATGGCTGTTCAAAAGAGGGATACAGAATAGGTTGTTCAATTGTATATCCTAATCCTGCTTTTATTGCTATTAATGAAGTTTGAATAATTAAATCATCTATACATTGTTGTTTAAAATCTTCTACCTTAGAATCGTTATAGTTTTGTACCAAATTTTTATGTGTATTAATTAGACTGCTAAATAAACTAGAACTCAAATAATAAGTTATGGTATTAACAGCAGCACATCCAAATGTTGTTAATTTTGGATAATCAAGAAAAATACTATATGGATTTAAATTTATAGCAGCAGCTCCTGTTGAAAAATGTAAAAATAATACAAAATATTTTACTGAATCAATATTGCTTATATATTGCCCAGTATTATTCAGTGCTAAATAAGAATATAAATTTTCTATACCTTTGTTAATAGTGAGTGCAACTAACCAACAAATTGGTTCCTTATATGTGTCCTTTATGCCACTATTTTTAAATATTTTAAAATCTTCTTTATTTCCTGAGCTTTCATAATCATCATATCCTTGATATTGTATCCTAAGTTGCTTTAAAATATAACCAGGCGTATTTTTTTGATCACTTCCAAGATCAGATTGTTCTGCAACTTTTGATAATAATCGTGCATCTGAATGCACTCCCGTTCTTAAAATAGGATCATTTCTTTTTAAAGTAAATAAAGTACAATAATTATCTTTAGGAACCATTGTTATATCATCATGCGTACCATCTGGACTCATACCTAAAATATTCATTAGCTTTTGTGAAGCAGTATTATAACTTAAGCTATAACCTTTTATTATATCAATTGTATCTACTATAGCTTGTGATTTTATTTTAAATAAAGCTTTTGTTAACAATTTTCCAATTTTTGTACCATGACCTTCTCCTGAAACTTGCAAATTTAATACTACATTCCATTCAGCAATATTATTTTTATCTTCCCATTTGCCAAATCCTGCAAAACCTAGTACTTTACCATTTGAAGTAATTTTTAAAATTCCTAACCTATCCTTTGCACTATCAGCGAATTTTTTCGTTTTCAACATTATAGTGCTAAAGTCAAAATCGGTAACGGGAGCTACCATAATCCTTGTGAAATAATCTGCGTAAATATCTTTTACATATGGATAATCATATTTATTTACTATTTCAAATTTATAATCCCCAGTACCTAAACTTTTTATGGACTCAACAAAATTATTCATAATGTATTATTCATTCTAGTCACTATTAATGATTCTATTTTAAACTTCTTAATTAATCAAGCTACGCTCTCAAAAAAATGTATTTATATCAGAAATAAAACAAAAGAATATGAGTAAAAATCATGAGATTCTGATATAGCTAATCACTTCCAGCTTAAGCAAGCAGTAACTTACCGAATTATTAACTTATCTGCTTGAATATAATTATATTTTTTACTCAGCCTTACAGCTCTACCTTTTATAATAATTTTTGTACCAATATTTAATTTATTTTTGTTTTTAATATAAAAATCTATTAGGTAAGGTTTGCTGATAGATACTGACCAAAAATTCGTATTGTTGTTGTTATTTTCTTTTAAATCAAAATCTATTACTATAGCGGAATTGTGTTTGAGGTTTGAGGCTCTTATTATTACTCCTGAGATTTTTTCTAATTGCATTATTAGATATCATTTATATGTTATTTATTAAAATCATACTACAACTGTATTGTTATAACGGGTATGAGATAAAAATACCTATGAACTTAGGATAATTAAGATATAACAGCCAATTTGCAAGCACTTAACTTACTTTTTTCGAAATGCATGATACCATCTTTAGAGTCAAACAAAAAGATCATCATTTTGAGGGAATAAAATTAGGATCAAAAGCAGAATTGTTTTTAATAACAGCAAAGCAGGTATGTAGAAGTTTTCGCATAATTGCAGCTATGATAAACATATTATATTTACCTTTTGATTTTAATTTATCAGAAAAAGCTTTTAAAATAGGATTGTGATTTTTAGCAACAACAGCAGGCAAATAAAGAGCTTTGCCTAATTTAGAAGAGCCTAGTTTGGATAATCTAGCTTTACCTCTCACAGAAGAGCCTTATGTTGTGTGTTTAGGAGTAAGACCTGCATAAGCAGCATATTCTCTTGGGCTTTTAAAAGAAGTAAGATCAGAAGATTCAGCTAAAATAACCCGAACTGCATTTAAGGAATGATCTATAGATTTTTATCAATAACAGGCTTATCTGGTCTTAGTTGATAATTTATTAATCCGGCTAAAAGATGAGAAAAAGCATTGATGGGAGATCTGTGTCTAGAGTGGATAAGGGTTCTTAAGTACTTTATAGAAGAAAATATGGTTTCGACCACCGAATGCTTTTGAAGCATTAATTTATCCTTAATATGCATCAGTCAGTTCTTCATGTTTTTCTTAATCTTTGTAATCAGAGCTGTTCCCTGCTCAAACAAAGTATTGAACAACTTTTTGGAAAGGATAGTCCTTATCTCCAACAAGCTTGCAAGAGATATCTTTTAGCATGTCAGGAACAGGCGCTCTATCATCGGTATTTCCTGGAGTAATCGCGAGTCTAACCACTTCTCCATGTGTATTAAACAGTATATGTAGTTTAAAACCAAAGAACCAACCTGTAGATGTCTTGCCTTTTTTGCCATACCTTTAAAAACTTTATGTCTTTTTTCCCTCAGATTATGGCATACTGCCATTGGTGTTGCATCTATAAACATATACTCTGTTATGCCTCCTTGGGTAATTTCCAACATTAATGAAAAAAGAGTGATAGCGAATTGCTATAAAGCTGTTATTTAGGTTGATGTGGAAAAATTAAGATGTGCAGTTTTAGGTTTTTCAGTAAAAAAATCAAATATTCATAATAGTTTCTTACTTTTTTATAATTTGAAAATTTTATTTGCAATCGTTATGGATGTAGTACATTATTATCATGACATCTTTTGTACTATATAGATTATATAACGATATATGCTACTAATTTTAAGATGATTTGGTTGTGATTTTGCAAGGTAGTGCAAACGTTCGTTTATACTACATAAAGTAATTAGAAAAAATATGTTAATAGGATATGCTAGAGTTTCAAAATCTGACGGAAGTCAGAATATTGATATGCAAAAAGATGCTTTAATAATAGCCGGAGTAAATCCAAAAAATATTTATGAAGAATATGCAAGTGGTAAAAGGGAGTCTAGACCAGTGCTGGATAGTTGCCTAAAGGCACTAAGAGAGAAAGAAGATACGTTAGTTGTCTGGAAATTAGACAGATTAGGGAGAAATTTATACCATTTGATAAAAATAGTTCAAAACCTAGAACTACAAAATATAGGTTTACAAGTAATAACTGGGAAAGGTTCTTGTATTGATACTTCAACTGCTTCTGGCAAAATGATATTTTCAATATTTGGAGCATTATCAGAATATGAAAGAGAGTTAATTAGTGAGCGAACAAAAGCTGGGTTAAATGCAGCAAGAGCAAGAGGTAGGAAAGGCGGAAGAAAATTTATTATGACTAAAACAAAATTAAAAATAGCTTGTTCTGCACTAAAAAATAGAGAGACTAGTATTAATGAATTATGTAAGGAATTGAGCATTACAAGATACACATTGTACAGATATCTCTCACCTTCGGGAGAGTTGAGAGATTATGCTAATAAACTTTTATCCCTAGAAAATGCCTAGATTGAATATCTTATCTTTTTCTGAGCAAAAGGGATTTGATGGCCCTAAGGAGCTTACTGGGGATGAACGTAAATTATATTTTAGGAAGAGTCCTGCAATTGATGTTATTCTTACCTTCATAAAAACACCCCCACATCAAATTCCATTTGTTTTGATGTTATATCATTTTAAAATATCAAAAAAGTTTTTTCAAAAGCAGGTATTTCATCAGAGGGATATAGAGTATGTATCACGTCAATTGGGACAGAATCAATTAAAAGACATTACTAATTTACGCAGCCAGACTTTCAATCGATATAAAAATCAGATTTTAGAACATACAGGATATACATCATTTAACCAAGAAGCAAAGGAGCTTATAAGTATTAAAGCTAGTAGCTTAGCGATACAATATATTAGACCAAAAGTAATATTCAATGATTGTATTGAGTTATTATTAGAACAAAGGATAGAAATACCTAAATATCATACGTTGTTATTGATAATTTCTAATGCATTGCAGCAATATAAAAATTCTTTACTTAAAGTATTGGATGAAAATTTATCTATAGAAACAAAAGAATGGTTAGATGAATTATTATTGTATGATGAAGGTCAATCTATCTCTAAACTAACGGCATTAAAGGTTTTTTACCAATCAGTGAAGCCAAAAGAAATAAAATTTAATACTGAAGATTTTGAAAAATTGCAAAAAATGCATGATCAATTACAACCAATTATTCAAAGCTTGCCCATTAATGCAAGAGTTATTGAGTATTTTGCAACGATAGTCATAAAATCAGATATTTTTAGAATTAGGAGAAGAAGGGATAAAGATCGATACCTACACTTAATAGCATTTATAATGTATCAATATGCCAAGCTGCATGATACTTTAGTGGAAATATTATTAAAATCCGTCAGTAGCTTTAATAGTAGTAGCAAAAGGGAGCATAAGGAGCGATGCTATGAATCGCGCTCAGATCATGAGAAAAGTATCAAAGAGTATATAAATAGCGTATCTAAGCAAAATAGGGGTATTAAGCTGATGCACCTTGTTCATAAGAAGGAAATAAGTGTAGAACGTAAATACAGTAAAATAGCTAATATTTTAGATTATTTATTTAATACAATAGAAAAGATAGATGAGCATTTAATGAAAGATAAATCGCAGCACAGTGATTCAGAATATTTTAATATATTAGAGAAGAAATCACGGTCATTACAATCTAAATTGACCCCTATATTAAAAGTACTAAGATTTGAAGATAGTAAATCTTCAGCATCTAACCATATTAAAAAAGCAATTCAGCATTTTCAAGAAAGAAGGGGGAATTTACTTGCTAAACCACCCATGGATTTTTTAAGCGCAGAAGAAAAATCAGAAGTATTACCTGAGGGTAAGACAAGGATTTCCCTGTATAAAGCTTTATTGTTTAGAAAAATTACTGATAACGTAAAATCTGGATCTTTAAATTTGCAATCATCCTATAAATTTAAAGCGTTAGATGATTATATGATTCCTGAAGAGGAGTGGGATGAAAATAAAGATAAATTACTTAAACAAGCCGGATTAGAGCAATTTAGTGACTGCGAAGAGGTTTTAAGTATTTTAGAAGTGGTTTTAAATAAAGAGTATGTTCATACAAATGATAATATTATTAATAACTTAAATGAATATATTAGAATAAGCGATGTAAATGATTATGTTCTTAATACTCCTGCAATAGAGAGTGTAGAAAGCGGATTATCTGATTATTTGCCAGATATACGCACAGTATCAATGCAAGAGGTATTGTCTACAGTTAATAAATTATCGGGATATTTAAAATCTTTTGAATATTATAAAACAAGTAATAATAGACAAGCTAGTTCAGATTTACTGATAGCGGGAATAATGTCGCTAGGGTATGGAATGCGTAACAATGATATTGCAGCTATATCCAAAAACATGTCCTCTTCTGCATTAGAAAATACAGTTAATTGGTGCTTTACAACTGATAACATTAGAAATGCAATAGATGAAATTCTACGTACCACAGAAGCCACAGGTATTCCAAACCTTTATGTAAATAAAAATGAAAAACTTCATACGTCATCAGATGGACAAAAATGGAAAGTCGCAAATGATTCGCTCAATGCTCACTATTCCTTTAAATATCATGGCAAAGATCAGGGGGTTACTGTAGGAAGTTTTATGGACAAAAGAAATTTATTATATTATTCTACAGTGATGAGTTTAGCAATAAGAGAGGCAGCTTATGTTATTGATGGTCTAATGGAAAATTCAGTAGTAAAAAGTGAGATACATTCAACAGATACAGATGGATATTCTGAAGTAATTTTTGGAGTAACGCATTTTCTTTCTATATTCTCTGCTCCACGCATCAAGGGTATCAAACATCAAGTATTATCAATGTTTCCAGCTGGATATAAAGTTAGGTACAAACAAAAAGGTTATAAAATTCTTCCAACGCACGTTATTAACGTAAAAATTATTAAGGAATTTTATGATGACATCCTAAGATTTATGGCAACCATTAAGCTTAAACGCAGCACAGCATCTCAATTATTATCAAGGCTTAATTCATATTCCACGCAACATAAGCTTTATCAGGCACTTAAAGAATTTGGTAAAATTATAAAATCTATCTTCATATTGAAATATCTAGATGATGTAAAATTACGCCAATCTATAGAAAAGCAATTGAGTCTTATAGAAAATAATAACAAGTTTTCCAAAGCAATTGCACAAGAGAATGATCAATCGTTTATACAACAAACTCAAGAAGAACAAATCATGGCAGAAAGCTGTAGAAGACTTATGAAAGCAGCGATTATTTGTTGGAATTGTTTATATTTGTATAAAATAATGAGCAAGGAGCAACAAAAAGATAAACGTATGGAAATCATTAAAATCATACGAAATAGCTCTATAATGACTTGGAAACACGTAAATTTAAAAGGTGAGTATGATTTTTCTGATGAAAAAATTAGAGATAAATATGACCTAAAATTGGATAAAGCAATTGCAATATAAGGCCCTAAAAAACAGCGATACAGCAATTCGCTATCACTCTTTTTTCACTAATGTTGGAGAATACCCATCAATAGAATTACGGCTAATTGGGGTAGGTTGAGGGAACTTGAGAAAGTGGTAAGGCAAGCTACAAAGATGTCGTAATTAGGTGAGTACAAAGGATTTAATTTATTAAGAGAATAATGTGGTTAATTTTTTTGAGATTCATTAGAAGATTGGTAATTAGAGC
>CAIKLL010000036.1 GCA_903828265.1 uncultured Rickettsiales bacterium | reverse complement strand
AACGTCATCGTCATCATCATCGTCATCATCAGCATCAGCATCCACATCGGCATCAGCATCAGCACCAGCATCCGCATGCGCATGCGCATCCGCATCAGCACCAGCACCAGCACCAGCATCAGCATCAGCATCAGCATCAGCATCAGCATCAGCATCAGCACTATCAGGACCCAAGTCTTTTATTAATTGTTGTATTTCATCTCGTAATACTTTGTTATGTTCCACAGATGCTAGAATACCTTCATAAGCAGCCAAGTTTTTTAGAATTTCTGCGCATAATATGTCATCTTTGTCCTGTTTATCTTCTCCACACTTATCAGTATAGTATTTTGTATATTTGTCTATTATAGGTTTAACGAAATTCCCTACCTCTGCTACCGTTGAAGTCAATGAAGATTGAACAATTTCGCCATCGACTTTTTCGTCAATTATTATTGCTAAAAGATCGGCGATAATTCGATTTATATTAGTATCCATATAAGTAAAAAAATTCCCTAAAAAATCAGTTGGATCATCTTTATCATATGAAGTATTTAAATAACGCTTTAGTTTATCTAAAGTTGGTCTTAAATGACTTCCACTCTCAAAATATGTTAGAACATGGTTTTCCAAATCTACTATTGCTTTTAACATTTTAGTTGAACAGTCTATTAGATTCTTCATTTTATTTGTGCGACCTTCAATCATAATACTATCTGACAGGAGTTCAACTGACAGTTGATAAGTTAAACCTGTTATACTATCTTTTATTTTTTTACTTTTTGATATTATAGCAGAATTATATCCTTTTATTTTTTCATTATATCCGATATTATCTACTAATGAAATAGCATTTTCAACTTCTTTCATTATTTCAGCAAATTTCTTTTTAGATTCTGTCAAATTTACAGGAGTTATTGGTTCACTATCAATTTCTCCTCCTCTATATATAATTAATGGTTTATCTGTACTACTAACATCACTGATATTTACAAGTGTATATACTTCTCCTTCTCCTTCTCTTTTTAAATATAAAGATATTGTAAGAACATTAGTAACGCTATCAAAATTAACACTATTTAAATATTGACCATCTCTTAGTTTACGTTCAACTAATTCCTGAATAGTGCTATTTAGGTAAAATGCATCGTCATTTACATATGCTATTTTTTTTCCATCCGTTAGAGTTTGACCTGTTCCCAATATTACATGTGTTTGTTTTTTAATATCAAATTCTGGTAAATCAGTATGATAAAAATTTAAAAACATAGTAGTAACAAAAAACATTATATCTTGTGTTGTTAAAAAATTTGGAACTGAATTATCACCAAGTTTAAAACCGAAAAAACATTTCGTAAAATCACCTCCTTCTTTAAAATAAAGAAGAATCATATTTGATAATTTGTCAGATATTGTGCCAATTACATACTGAGAAATACCAGCCTTTTCTAATGCTGGTATTAATTTTTTCTTTATCTCTTCTAATTTTTTATTAATATTTTTTTTGTCGTTACTATCTTTTGCTTTAATATGTTTTGATATTGCCTCAACAGTAAATTCCCCATTACTACCTGTTCTTATACCTTCAACTACAAATGTGCTATCGTCTTTTTCTAATGTAAATCTAATATCAAACAGATTATCACCATGTACTTCTATTACTTTAATACTTTTGATATATTCTCCAATAAATTTATAATTTGTTAGTAAAAGTTCCAATCCCTTATTCAATAACTTTTTTTGTTCTTGTAAAGTCTCGAGATAGGTTAAACCCTCTGGTATAGTAATTTGTTTTATACCTTGAGTACCAGCACTGTCAAATACATCTGCTAAAGTTATTACTCTTCGCGTTTTATCAATCGTTGAACCAAGATTATTAGGTGTACCATCCATAATTAAACGACTACCTGAAGGCATTTGAAATCGTTCAAAACGGTCAATCATTCGGCTTAGTTGCTCACGTAATAAGACCATTGAACCAATTGAAGCATCCTTGTCTATTACATCAATAACTTCTTTAAATAAAATATCTTTATCTAGATCTATACCATGAGCAACTTTAAAATTAGATGCCGCTTTTAAACAATGTATTAAATCATTTATTACTACTCTTAAATTAAAATCTTTATTGTTATCTGCCATAATTATCACTTTAAGTAAAATTTTTAGCAAAATTTGTTTAGCAGCAGTTGTTGGTTCAATATTACCATTATTTATAACAGTACGATGTCCATTCGCTTTTAAACGATCAATTTCTTGAAGAGTTAAATAATCTCCAAAATCAATCATAGTATCAATATTACATTTTCCTCCTTTTTGATTTTTCTTTCTAAATCTATTCTGTTTATAAACCCTTTCATTTTTTCTATTTTTATATTTTTTAGCACCGCCACCTGCTGTTTCTTCTTCTTTATCGTCATCTTGACCACTATATATTTTTTCAAATTCTTTAATGCTATTATCTACTGCGTTTAAATGTGAATATATAATAACTCCATAATTATTTAATTTTCTTGTGATATAAGTTTCGTATACTTCATTTTTCATCATTGAAATTATATTATCATATAAATTATCATATAAAGGGGTAACAGATACTTGCTGTTGAAAGGCAACAGACTCCTCTACTACAGGCACCTCTACTACAGGATCCATACCGAAATAACCATTGCCAGATGGTCCAGGCGTTCCTGGTGGTGTATCAGTAGTTTGTGTTTGTTGTTGCGAATAATTTTCATCCTCATCCTCATCCTCATCGCCATAATCCTCCGATGGAGTCGGAGGAACATGTAAATCCCCAACTGTAGTACTTTGTGTAGTATGTTGTCTAACTTTTCTTCCTACATTCTGTTCTAGTAGCCTTTTAGCACTAACCGGACGAACATCAGCCGGACGAACATCAGCCATATTATATTATAGTATCTTCTATTTAATAATAATATATATTAATATTT
>CAIKLL010000035.1 GCA_903828265.1 uncultured Rickettsiales bacterium | reverse complement strand
GAAACGTTGTACAAAAGGTTTATCGCTTTTTAAAACGACTTGGTCAAAACTTTCATCTGTTGTTTTAATTGTTGCCATAGAATCTCTAAAGGTTGTTATAAATTAAGAATAGTAATCATTGATAAATTGTCAACTAAGCAGCTTCGTATTTTTGTTTAATTTCATCTAAAAAACTATCAATATCATCTAGTACTTTTAACTTCTGCTCGTCATTTTCATATTGGACTCTCTTATCATCTATTTCTTTGGTTGATTTTGATAAAGTGTTCCATTTTTCATCATTAATAGAGTTAATTTGTTCAGCAATTTTTCTATGAATTTTTTTATAAACTGTATCGGGAAGACTTGCTGGAGATTCTTCATAAATTAGTCTCTGACTTAAATAAACTAATCTGGGATCCTCAAACTTATCCGATATTAAAAATTTTTCGACCCAATCATTTTTTTGATGAAAATCAATTACTAATTTCTCATCTTTTGGAGTTCTGTTGAAACCACCTGAATATATTTGTTCTTCTACTTCTTGTCCTATATTGGCATCCATCATTTCCTTTTCCTCGGCTTCTTCTAAAAGAATATTTGCAACTCTCCCTTTGAAGTCTGTGTTCGCAGAAATAATATTTGCTCGTTCTATAAGTTTATCAATTCCTATTTGTTTATAACCTTCGAGTTTCATTGCATAGTTACCACTCATTATAATTGGATATTTATTATTTCGAATTGTTCTCAAAATTTTTGGAGATTTTTTTAACTCTGTTTTGAGTTGATCGTAAGGCATTTTTATATAATTTTCAGGGTGATGTTTAAGGTCTAGTCCCATGGCGTAATTATACTTTGGATGGTAACAACAAAAAGTTAAGGTGAACGGAACAGTCTTTCCATAAAATGATTCTGTGGTTACAAAAATTTTTTCTTTTTCTACAATTTGATTAACTTCGGTTTTACTACAAGTCATTAATGATGCCGTCCATAGATTTGGTGCGCGCTCTTTAATTAATTTCGCCATTTCTAAAACTGCATGCGTATCACTTAATGCACTGTGAGCAGCTTCATGCTTTATTCCATTTAAAGTAGCAATTTGATCTAATCTAAAACTTTGCTTACCTAATTCATTAACCGGTATTTTAAGGCATCCAGGGTAAAATAAATTTGCAGCTCTTGCTGAAATTAAAGTATCAGCTCTTTTATTTCCATGAAATTGATGAAAATAAACCTCATGTAAAGTTTTATAAAATGTTTTTCTCATAAATTCAAAATCGAAATCTATACTATTCCAACCCATCCAAATTGCAGGACTCCATTTAGTAAAAACTTTCATCATCTGTTGGATCATTTGATAGTGGGATAAATTTCTTTTTTTTAAGATTTGAGGAGTTGTGTTTGTAACGAGCATAGCTCCAACTTCGGGTATGATTCCTGATCTTAAAGAACATTTGGCAACAAATGGCTCGTCTAATATTTGAAAGTTGTCATTACAAAGAATTGCTGACACTTCCAATATTTGACCAAATGTACTGTCCCTAGAAGTAGTTTCTGTATCGAAAAATATATAATTCATAAATTATTTTAGTTTCTTTTATTATTGATTATTTTCCATTAATGTATTGTTTTTTCTGGAATTTCAGACTCTTCTACCTTTCCAATAATAGAATGTTTTGTTGCAATAATATCTAAATAATACTGAATCGCTTCAGTACTACCTACATTAAGAGCATTTTTAATTTGGTTAGCTGGCATATGAAAATGCGCGAGTTCTTGAGTTAAATAAAAACTAAACGCATACAAAACTTGAAGATTTGAAAATTCACTTAGGTTCTTATCCTCAAATAAAGGTATGATAGTATTTTTAACGATCTCTTTGCATTTTTCATTCAAAGGACTATTTTTTTCTTGTTTTATAGGTAAATTATTCCTCACCGTTTCTAATTTAATAACTTTGCCAGTTTTTTTTTTCATTTCTGTAAATAGCTAATCAAAAAACTTAAATATTTTGACGTTTATTTGCTACTGATTAGAAAACCTCTGCTAGATTGCAGAAAGAAATAAGACCAAACTAACAGCAGGTTTTCTAAACAAGTATACCTAAGTTCCGCTAATTTTAATGAAAAACTATGAGAGATTTGGAGAAAGGATCTAAGCCAAACTACTTTAGTTTTTCTAAACAAGTAGAACTTTTTAAGTTCGGTAATGCCTATTATTTCATAGTAAAATCAATATGTCAACAACTGTTTTACTAATATTTGTTTCATTTAATTATAAACTTATTAATACAAGATATGAAACATAAATTTAATAAAATAGAAATTAGAGTTGAAAAAATTCATAACAAATCTGACAATGAAACCTTCTATTGGATTTACGCACATGTAGATGATGAAGTTAAGATAATTGGAAAATCTTT
>CAIKLL010000034.1 GCA_903828265.1 uncultured Rickettsiales bacterium | reverse complement strand
ACATTCAAGGCACAGGTCGCCTGTTAATTTTCTTGTGCATGTCTTAGCTTGTCTTACTGGTTATGCTATTAAAAAATCCTCCTTAAAACTTGATGATTTAACCAATTCTTATCCCCTTTTATCCTAAACTGGCGTTAATAGCAATATTGCTTCCCTTGCCCACTGGGATTCTGCAACTATGCTAAAACCTGGATCTGCCAAAACAAGACAACAAGAAATGGCTACACTTGAATCGTTGATTCATGAAATGAGTACTAGTCAAAAATTTGGCGATTTAATAGAAGCGGCTTCTCTTGAAGAGGATTTGCTAGATGATTGGCAAAAAGCAAATTTAAAACTTATCAAAAAATCTTATGAAGAAGAAGTTTGTATTACTCCGGAAATGAAATACGAATTTTCTATAGCTTCCGGAGAGTCAGAATTTGCATGGCGCAAGTGCAGGGCTGAAAATGATTTTAAAACCTTAATTCCTTATTTGGATAGGGTGTTTAAGGCTTCTATTCAAATAGCTACTGCTAAATCTGAAAAACTTAGAAAACCAATTTACGAAAGTTTAGTTGATAGTTTTGATCCGGAAAGAGAAGTATCAGAAATTACTCAGGTTTATAATGTTTTGAAAAATGAATTACCTGGGTTAATTACTAAAATAGCTGAAAAACAGTCTTCCGAGAAAGTGATAAAATTAACTAAACCGATCGACGAGCAGACACAAAAAGCCATAGGTTTAAGAATTTTAGAAAAAATGGGATTTGATTTAAATCGGGGTAGGTTAGATAAGTCTACACATCCTTTTTGTATAGGAGATCGTTTTGATGTAAGAATTACTACCAGATATGATGAAAATAATTTTTTATCTAGCCTGTTTGGAGTAATTCATGAAACTGGCCATGGTTTATATCAGCAGAACCTACCTGAAAAATACATTAACCAACCAGTAGGAAAACCTAAGGGTATGGCTTTTCATGAAAGTCAATCATTGATTATGGAGATGCAAGCTTGTACTTCTTTAGAGTTTACTGACTTTTTAGCACAATTATTAAAAGATGAGTTTAATTTTAAAGGAGCAGAATATTCAGGGGAAAATATATATAGGTTAATGACAAGGGTGCATCCTAGTTTTATTAGAGTAGATGCCGATGAAGTAACATATCCGTTACATGTTATTCTCCGTTTTGAAATTGAACAACAAATAATAAATGGTAAAATAAAAGCTGCTGATTTACCGGAATTATGGAATAGTAAGATGAAAGAATATCTTGGAATTATTCCTGATTCTTATTCAAATGGCTGTCTCCAAGATATACATTGGCCGGCCGGTATGATTGGTTATTTTCCATCCTATACTAACGGTGCTATAATTGCTAGCATGTTAATGAATTGCGCTAAAAAGCAGAATACTAATATTGATATGGAATTGTTTAAAGGTACATTTAATAGCTTGAACAACTACTTAAATAAAAACTTGCGCCAATATGGATCTTTAAAATCTTCAAGAGAATTATTACAAGAATCAACCGGTACAACACAAATTGATCCTATAATTTTTATTAATCATCTAAAAAATAAATACCTTGAATTAACATAAAACATATAAGTTTTAACTGCGTTGCAAAAGTTTTTGATAGCCGATATTTATAAATTTCGTTGTTTGATTACTCAAAATATTGTACCATTATAACCAAATAGCTTATTAGTTAATAAAAATTAGTATTATCTTTGTGCAATCTTATGGTTAATTTTTTCTGGAATATTATGGTTAAAAAAAGACACTCTCTAATTTTTTTATTAGTTATTTTTTTTACACAGATTTCTATCGCTTCGGACGATGATGTGGTCAAAATTGACCTTCACATCAAAGATCATAAATTTACGCCTGAAGTCGTTGAACTTCCTGCTGATAAAAAAGTTAACATTACCGTATATAATGATGATCCAACCATAGAGGAATTTGAAAGTCTAGATTTAAAAAGAGAAAAGATAGTTCTTGGTAATAGCTCTATTAAGATTGTGTTAGCTCCTTTAGCTCCCGGAGAATACAAGTTTTTCGGTGATTTTCATCAAGAAAGTGCTCAAGGTAAGATTATTGTAATAGGAAAAAACGAAGATGCTTAAAATAGCCATTATAATCTTTCGCGAATGCCTGGAGATTGCTTTATTATTAGGTGTAATTCTAGCTTCAACAACTCATATAAAAAATTCCCGCCTTTATGTTATTACGGGAGCTATGACTGGTATCGTTCTAGCCTCTATATTTGCTTTTTTTATCAGAACTGTAACGGCAGTTTACGGTACTTACGGTACTTACGGGGATGCAATATTTGATTCAGGGGTTATTCTACTAACAACTTTCATAATAAGTTGGACGGTAGTATGGATGCAAGGCTATACACAAAAAATTAAAACTAATTTAGGAAAATTAGCAGAAAAAATAACTACCAATAATGCAAGTAAAGCCCTGTTAGTTGCTATTGTTGCAGCCACGATCTTTAGAGAAGGTGCAGAGATTATCCTATTAATTTATGGGGTGTCTTCGGCTTCTTTATCCGCTAGTGAATATATAATAGGTTTAATTATCGGTAGTGTTAGTGGTTTTATTGTGGGGATAGTTATATATACAGGTCTTATAAAGTTAGCAGGTAAATATATATTTAAAATTTCTACTATATTGTTAATCCTTATCGCTGCTGGACTTGCCTCGGAAGCTGCAGGTATATTAACCTCTGTTGGTGCTATTGAAATATATAGAGAAACTTTATGGGATACTTCATGGTTAATTGATAATAACAGTACAGTAGGTAAATTATTGCACATTACGATTGGTTACGATTCAAAACCCAATGGTATGCAAATTATTTTCTATTGTTGTAGTATTATATTTACATTAATTATGATAAAAATTAGGACTTTGTTAACTAAGGGTAAATATGCTTAAGTTTCTTGCTGAATTCGGGCCTATGGTAGCCTTTTTTATTGGCTACAGCAACCATGGTGTTCTTACTGCGACGGTATATATGCTCATTGCTTCGGTAATTGGGGTAATAATTATTTACGTTATGGAAAAGAAGATAAATATGATCAATATAGTTTCTTCCGGGTTGCTTCTAATATCTTCTAGTTTAACATTGTTTAGCGGTAATAGTGTTTTTATTAAAATGAAACCAACAGTATTATATATTATTTTTGCCCTAATTTTTTTTATTACTAATTTTAAGTGGCAGCCTGCCACTAAGGTTGTTTTCGGTAAGGCAATTTCCTTTAAGGAGGAGGCAAAATGGCGTCAGCTTAATGTCCGCTTTATGCTCTTCTTCATAGGAATGGCAATGGTTAATGAAATAATTTGGCGAAATTTTCCGGAAGAAACGTGGGTTAATTTCAAAGTGTTTGGTACTCTTCCAATTACCTTATTATTTATGTTTACTCAAATGCCTTTCATTGTTCGTAACAAAGTAGAAACATAAGAATACATTTTAAATTTATCCATTTTCTATATATAGTGTTTTATAGGGATAACCAGTTAACCTTTTTAAAAGTCAATTTCTTATCTAACATAATAAAAATTCGATAGTTTTTTACTTTAAAACACGATTTAAACTTAAAATTTTTGTTTATTTAGTAAGTTGTATTTTATTTAAAAAAGGATAATAAATAATAGTAGTATTATTATCAGTTATCATCGGGGGTTCTATGATTTCCCTATTAACTATATCTTTAATAAAATCTGACTTTGTATCTATACAATAACCTAGTTCTTTTTTTGTTAAGTAGGGTGATAGTTTATAGTTTAATTTATAACACTCCATGGGTCCCGGTTTATTAGCATAGTTAAATTTTACCATTCTTTTCTGTACCAGTAATTCTTTTACGTATTTAATATATGAATCGTATACCAATTCCTCGAAATCGTATTTTTTTACTCGAGTAATATTTTTAATTACAGTTACACTAGAAATAAAGGAAATAATGAATAAAATTAATAATTCTGTTTTTGTAGATTGGATTAGGAATAGAGACAGTTTAATATAACAACATGCCATAATAGCAAAAACAATACAGTAACTTCCGCAATAACGTAATAATTTAGGCAATAAATTAGCAATGATATACCAATACTATATATCAAATAAGTTGCATTATATATAAAACCTAAAATTCCGCTAATATAGAGGGTTGAAACCAAAATTGCCGTTACGGGTAATACGGAATAGATGAGTCTAACTTTAAATGTTTTGGCAAATATCAAGCTATAACTAAATATAGTTAATATTGGTATAATAATCATATATTGAGGCTTAATTGGTAAATTACATAGAATTACTACAACGATAATAATTTTATGTAAATCAAAAAATTTTGATAGGTTTATAATTTTAAAAGATTTAAATTTAAAATAGCAAATAGCTAATTTTTTCCTTATCTTCAACCCGGTATCGGCAAAGCAATTTGATTTTTAGCTCATACAAAACTTTCTGTTAAAACTGCTATATAGTAGTAATTTTCTTTGTGTGTCACACTTTGAGTAATTTCATATCTAATCCAAAGAAGTGACCTTTAGTTGGCAACTATTGCTTTTAAGTTCTAGTATATTATCCGGAAGTTTGGCCTTAAGCCTATAAAGGTGGGTATCAACAGTAGAGGATTCGGTATTTTTATTATATTGCCAGACATTTCTTAAAAGAAATTCTTTTTCAATTTTAAACTCCGTACTAAGTAGTATTGACTTAAAAATATTATTTTCTTTTACGGTTAATTTAATTGATTTTTCTTGCGTGCTAATTGTATGCAATTTCTCGTTATAAATAAAATCCTTATTAATTACACAGAAAATATCCTCGCTATTATTTATATCTTGGATGATTTTTAATAGGCTAGTTAACCTGAATGGTTTAGAAATATTTATTTCACCTTTTAAATATTTATTTTTACTAGTTAAATTTATAAGAGTTTTGATTTTATAATGCCAGGTATTATCGATAGTACAATTATTTAGGTCTACTATTAATAAATTGATTTTATTATGAGAATGTGTAAGTGCCTGGCAGTCACTATATGTATGAAAAAAGTTAATATTTTTAGGATCTAATAAATTATCTTTTATTGAATTGGCAAGCAAATAATTCTTGGTAAGTAGAACTACTTCTTTAGCCAGTTCAAATTTCGCTTTAATCATTTATTTCTACTAACGCTCTTCGCATTTTGTCCTTTTTGTACCCAATAACCTTCACTAGGTAATAAATCTGAATCAACGGCACCTCTATCATCAAACACGAAACAATTTCCTTCCCAGACCCCGTTTTCATTTTTTGTATCTTCAAGATATTGGAGAATTCCTCCTTTAAGATGATATACTTCCTCGTAACCAAGAGCCTTCATGTAAGCAGTAGATTTCTCACATCTAATACCTCCAGTACAAAACATGGCTATCTTTTTATTTTTAAATAATTCGGTATTATTTCTAGCCCACTCTGGAAACTCTCTAAAACTTTCAGTATGTGGATCTAAAGCCCCTTTGAAAGTACCGGCTTTTATTTCGTAACTATTCCTTGTATCTACTACTATAACATCGCTTCTTTGGATAAACCTGTCCCAATCGCTAGTTTCCACATACTTTCCTTTTAGACTCTCTACATCAATTTCTCCGGCTTTCATAGAAACAATTTCATTTTTTAGTTTCACTTTGATCTTAGAAAACGGCTGAGTGCTACAATAATTTACTTTTATGCTTATATCTGTGGGGTTAGTTAGCTCTTTTAATGCTTTAATAACTAGATGGAGATGTTCTTCTGTGGTAGAAGATATGGAACCGTTAAACCCTTCTTTTGCAAGAATAATAGTCCCTCTTACATATTTCTTCTTAGTAATTAACAGAATCTTAGGAAGTAAAATCTCTGGCTGGGGGATATTTACAAAACTATAAAAACTCAGAACGGCTACAGAATCAGTAGGGCCGCTCAAATCTGCATCATCCAAATAATTATCTGTTCGCTCCATGTTAATCTTTCTTAAAAATTAATTATTTAATTGGAAATGGTATAAACATACTAAAATCCTTTCTTTTTACAAGTAAGATCGCATTTTTTTTGTTATCCGATTTTAGCTGTTTGTAGATCGAATTAAATTGTCCTACATCGTTTACAGGCTCTTGATTAATAGCAAGAACTATATCTCCTGTTCTTAATTGAATGGCGGGATCATTAGTCCTGATTTCTACTACAAACAATCCATTAATCGTTTTATCAATGGAAAATCTTTTTTTTAAATCCTCGGATACATTAGTAAAAACAACGCCTGATTTTTCTAATAAATTCTTGGTATTGATATTTTTTGGTGAGAAATTATTCTCATCTTCTTCCAGATCTTCTTCATCATCCGTAACCTCGGAAATTTGAGCTTTAAGATCCAGTGTTTTGTCATTACGAATAATTGTTAATTTTACTTCTTCACCGATTTTGGTTTCAGCCACAAATAATTGTAATTTTCTTGAATTTATAACCTCTTTCTCATTAAATCCGATTATTAGATCACCCCTTTTTAATCCTGCTTTATCTCCTGAACCGCCGATTTTAACGTCTACAACCAATACTCCGTAGTCTTTATCAATATTTAGTGCTTCTGATAATTCTTTCGTGTTTTCTTGAATAGCTATGTCCAGTTTTCCTCTACTTATTTTTCCATTTTTCTTTAGCTGATCTACAATATTCTGTGCTTTATTAGATGGAATTGCAAAACCAATACCGACATTTGTGCCCCCGCTTACCGCAGGAATAGAAGTATTAATACCGATTACTTTACCTTCAATATTAAATAACGGTCCGCCGGAATTACCTGTGTTTATTGCTGCATCAGTCTGGATAAAATCGTCAACTAATTCGTCCATACCAGAACCAAGATCTCTTCCTTTAGAGGAAATAATACCTGTAGTAACAGTACCGCCGAAACCCAGAGAATTGCCTATAGCAATTACTACATCTCCAACTCTTGCTTCATTAGAATTACCAAAAGAAACAAATGGTAGTTTTTTAGTAGAATTAATTTTGATTAATGCTAAGTCTGTCTGAGGATCTCTACCTATAATTACTGCCGGTAACTCTGTATTATCAGATAATTTAACATGTATTTCATCAGAGCCAGCAATAACATGATAATTCGTTACTATCAAACCAGTTTCTTCAATAATAAAACCTGATCCAAGTGACATGGCTTGCAGATTTGGATATAAGTCAAACGCAAAGGGCATATTAAATTGTTTAAAAAAGTCCTTAAACTCTTCGAAAGGTATTAGCTCTGGTAAGGGAGTGCCCTTGGGTTGTCTTTTCTTGCTATATTTTATCGTGTAAATATTTACTACAGCAGGCATTAAAGGCTCTATAATATCGGCGAAGCTTGTTACTTGGACTTCTGGCTTACTACTAGCCCAAGTAAGACTTGCAAAACAATTTGTAATTAGTGTGAGCAAAAGAAAACCTTTAATAAAATGTTGCCTCATATGCTATTTCCCTAATTTTAGATATTTAAAAAACTCAGAATCTGGAGAAAGAACAAATTGCGTATTTTCTTTTGTTAATGAGGTTTTATAAGCATTTAAGGAAGCATAAAACTTAAAGAATTCTGGGTCTTTAGAATAAGCCTGGTTATAAAGACGTGCAGATTCTGCATCACCTAAACCTTTAGCTTTTTGAGCATCCATGTAAGCGTTAGCTAAAATTATTTTACTTTCTTTGTCGGCTTTCGATCTGATTCTAGCAGCTTCTTCGTTTCCTTCTGCTCTAATCTGGTTTGCTTCTTTTTCTCGGTCAGTTTGCATCCGCATATAAATAGCAGTACTATTTTCCGGCGGCAAATCGGCTTTTAAAATTCTAACATCAATAACTTCAACCCCAAAGTTTTTCGCTTCTGAGTACGTTAAATCCCTTATCTGTAGCATTAAGTTTGCCCTTTTATCAGTAAGAAGGGTATTTAACGGGAACTTACCGATGACGGTGCGCATTGCTGATTCAAGAATCCTATTAAGACGTAATTGAGCACCTTGGTAATTATGTACTGTTTTAATGAACTGAACTGTATTTACAATTCTGAATTTTGCAAAAGCATCTACAATTACCCTTTTTTCATCTGAAGCGGTAAGTTCTTTCGCTTCAGCTTTTACATCTAGGACTCTTTTATCAAAAAATTGAACATTTTGGATAAAAGGAATTTTTATATTTAAGCCTGGGGTTTCAATCACCCTGACTGCTTCACCGAACTGAAATACCACTCCATTTTGTCTTTGATCCACGCTAAACAAAGAGCCAGACAAAATTATTAAAAATGCAAATACTGCAAATCCGCCGTAATAAATTTTATTCATAGTTATGACCTATTAGCTTTTGTAAATTTTACTAATTATTTATAGGTGCTTTAGGTTTTACTGCCATGTGAGGTAACACTCCGTCAGTACCCATAATTACTTTATCAGATTGATACAATATTTCCTTTAAGGCATCTAAATATAATCTACTGCGAGTTACTTCTTTGTTCAATAAATATTGTTCATATATTGCATTGAACCTCGAAGCATCACCTTCTGCCTTAGCAATGACTTCCACTTTATATCCTTCTGATTCCTCAAGGATTTTTGCTGCTTCTCCTCTTGCTTTTGGTAAAATATTGTTCCTATAAGACTGGGCTTCATTAATTTCTTTTTCTTTATCCGCTTTGGCTGTTTGGACGTCTCTATAAGCTTGAATAACTTCTTTAGGAGGTTCAGCTTTTAAAAGTTTAACCTGTTCTATAGCTACTCCAATTTTATATTGTTCTAAAATCTGCTTTATTAAGCCTTCAATCTTTTCAGCAATTTCTTGTTTCTGATTCGAAAGTACAGAAGCAATCGGCATATTTCCTATTACTTCCCTTATTGCACTCTCCGATACAGCTTTAACTGCTTCTTGTGGATCGGCAACATTAAAAAGATAATCAGATAAATTTGATATATGCCACATCACATCTACGTTAAGTTCAATAATATTCTCATCTCCTGTTAGCATTATGCTTTCAGTAGCGATATCTCTATCTTTATTTAAATCAGCTCCTATATTATTTCTTAATTTACCGGTAGATCTATAACCGATTTCTATTCTTCTAGACTGGGCGACTTTTTCTATTTCCACAGTTTCAAATGGGGCTGGTAACTTATAGTTTAGTCCTGGCTTCGCTGTTCTATTAAACTTACCAAATCTAATAATAGCCGCTTCTTCTCCTTCTTCTACTTTATAAAAGCCATTAGCAAGCCATAGTAATACCACCCCGCATAAAATCCAGATTACCGACTTAGGATTAAAATTAAATTGAAAATTATCTAAGTTAAACTGATCTTTACGTTTTTTAGTAAAAATATTTTCTTTTAACTCAGAATCTTCCCAGGGAGATTTTTTAAAAATGTGCTGATATATGTATTTTTTCATTATTTGAACTATCGTTTAGGTGGTAACTAATATATAGTTAAGTAGGAACTAACCAAATAATAATATAATAATATT
>CAIKLL010000033.1 GCA_903828265.1 uncultured Rickettsiales bacterium | reverse complement strand
TTTCAACCGCTTCTAAAAATGTCTATTACTATGGTTATAAAAAACAAAATATCTATTGCGGTAGTAATCATTTATATTATCAAAATTTATTGCTGTAATTTTAGCTTTGTAATCTAAAGTGTTATCCATAGAGAAAGTAAAGGTCCAGATATTTGAAATGTTCTATTATGAAAGTTTTGTTTCCAGTAATATCCTATTTGAGTAGTAAATATAGGGCGACCAGATTTGCTTATAAATTCCTTTGCTAGAGATATTTGCTCATGTATTAAGTTCCTATATCCTCTACGGCCGTTAGTAGAAAAACTGTATACAACATAATTACTCAAAATTAGATTTCTAATTAGTTCTCCTCCTTGAAGGCAACTGACTTTCTTTACTATCGTATCTTTATAACCGCAATTAAATGTTTTTCCAATAACAAACCCTATCTCAGAAAAACGTCTTTTACCGGTTTTTGAGGTGGTAGCATAACCCACGTAAGAGCCAAGGCTAGAATGCAATTTTTTTCCATATATTTTATTCCTGCTATAAAGGCATTCAGGGATTACTACAATTCGCCAGTTTTCGTTTTTATATAATAAATATTTATAATAAAAACCTACCTCCCTAGTGACATTTCTTTGCAAAGAATATTCTTGCCTTACTCCTTTTACCCCATACTTATAATACTTATTGTATTCCGAGTAAAATTTTGCTTTTAAACCAATACTTTGAGTGGAGTTAAAACCGTATTCAATTTCATTACTTAAAAAAGAATCATCATTAAATATATCGTAATTATTATAAAAATCCTCGAGTACCTCTAGCCGGTTCTTCTCAACGTTTGTCAGGTTATCCTGTTCTAATAAATAATTAATTTCATCCGCAATATCCATAAGCTCTTCATTTCTTTCATCTTGGGCGTCTTCGGTTTTTTCATCAATAAATAAAAAATTAGAAGTGAATTTGTATTCTCCTTCATTCGGAAGCCAGGATATTGCTTGAGATATACTAGAAAAAGAAATAATCGCAAAAAGAATTAGTATTTTTAACGGATGTAGCCCTATATATTTTCCTTGAACCATAAAAACATTTTTTTAGCCCACCCTAGATCTTCTTGCTCGCCAGATTTAAAGGAATTTTTTTTATATTTCAAGGCTTTTGATTTAATCATGCCTATTGCAGTGGAATATATTGCGACATTATTAACATTTTCAGCAAAAGTAGGCACGTTCTCTAGCTTAACTATCCTTACCTGCTTATGAAATATTTCAGTTACTAAATTCTTTATTCCTTGCAACCCAGAACCACCACCGCTAAGGACAACACGATTTGCAATTAAATGGTCCATTCCTACCGTATCGTATTCTTTTTTCAGAAGAACTAGGATTTCTTCTACTCTCGGTTTAATAATTTCAGCCAATTTGGATATCGGAACCGTTAAATTGGCGTTGTAGTTATTGTCTGGTTCGAAATCGCCTATTCTAATAGTTTCATTTTTATTAAAAAGTTCTGGCCTTACATCTCCATACAAAATTTTTAGTTTTTCTGCAGTATTCATAGTTATAGATAAACATTTAGCTATATCAGAAGTTATATGATAGCTACCAATCGGTACACTCCCTACATATAATATTTTTCCTTCAAAAAATACTCCAAAACTAGTAATGTGGCTCCCCATGTTAATTATAATAACTCCCGTTTCTTTTTCTTCCTCAGAAAGACAGGCAAGCCCGTCGGCATAAATCGAAAGTACTATATCGCCAACTTCTATATGACATCTAGCAAAACAATTGGTTAAATTCTTAAGCATTAAAGAATTTGCTGCAATCACATGTATCTGGCAACTTAGTTCCCTTGCATACATGCCGTTTGGATTATCTACAACCTTATCTTTATCTAAGGTAAATTCTATCGGGAAATAATGAATTACTTCTTGATCTTTTAGAGAAAAATCCGCTAAGGCTTTCTGAATTAATTTTTTTATGTCCTGCTTACTAATTGGTTGATTTCCAAGTTTAATGGTATGGCTAATATAATAAGACTTAAAACCACTAGACAATGAAATAGTAACTTCATTTATACTTTTGTTACATTCTTTTTCAAGAGAATAAATAGCAGCAATAATACTATTTTCTGCAGCTTCCAGATTTACGACCGTACTTGCTTTGAAACCGCCAGAATATTGCAATACTTGCGCTACTATGGCACTCTCCCCTGTTTTATTTATATTCGCAGCGATAGCTGCAACCTTATTGCTACCTATATCAAAAACGACATAATTTGCTGATTTACCTTTCATGATTATTTTTGACCAGTTTTACCTATTGTGCTACTTGATATCCCTCTAATTGGTACAAATTTATATTAAATAATCCAATTACAAAATTTGTTGGAAATCACAATATAGCAGATATATATTTCAATCATAATATTTTTATTGAAGGATATTAATAATTTTTATCTTGAAATAGTAGGAATTTTCTGTTATCAACTTTAACTACTTTCAAGTATAAGGACAGGTGTCCGAGTGGTTTAAGGATCCGGTCTTGAAAACCGGCGTGCGGTTCTCCGTACCGTGAGTTCGAATCTCACCCTGTCCGCCACACTATTATCTAAAAAATCTAAGCAGCATTACAAAATTGTTAAGAAGCACTAATTATTACATTCCCTGCCATAACATCCAAGAAGATATTACTAAATCTACAAAACTTAGCGATGTTTTTATGCTTCCTCTTGCAAATAAGGAGATCAGGCGAATTAATACCAATATATTTCATCAATGGACAACCTAACTCCTTCTAAAAATTTTAAAATACTTACGGCCTTATAAAATCTAAAACCTTACTTCTATTAATGCTTCTCTCTCGATTTACATATAGGACAGAAACACTTATCTAATTAATAATATTCTTCTTCTGCAGTTGACCCCGTTTAATTAATATGATGAATAGTTGAAGTTTAAATAGAAATTTGATAGCATCCTACCGGCTAAATGACAATTACTAAGGAACTATTACTAGAGGTATATTAAAAATGATGCAAGTAAAAACTGTAGAATATATATGGTTAGATGGAGCGAAACCAACAGGCAAAATTAGATCTAAGACTAGGTTAGTGAGTATTCCAGAGGTTCCTAAAATTGGTGATTTTCCTGAATGGAGCTTCGATGGGTCTTCTACAGAACAAGCTTATGGTGGAGATTCAGATTGTTTGCTAAAGCCGGTAAATTTTGTTTTGGATCCTCTAGAAAACGGGGGTGACTACTTGGTACTTTGTGAGGTTCTAAATCCAGATGGTTCTCTTCATGAATCAAATACTAGAGCTAAGCTCAGGGCTGTTTTAGATAATGGTGGCAACAAAGCAGACCCATGGATTGGTTTTGAACAGGAATATACTATGTTTAGACGTAATATACCACTGGGGTGGCCAGAACATGGCTTTCCTGGAAAACAAGGGCCTTATTATTGTGGGGTTGGTACTGAGCAAATATTTGGTAGAGATTTAGCGAATCAACATCGAATAGCCTGCACAAAGGCTGGTATTTTATATTATGGCATGAATGCAGAAGTTATGCCGGGTCAGTGGGAATACCAAATAGGTTATCGTGGAGTTGTGGGCGAAGATGCTAGTGCATTAAATGCTGCGGACCACACTTGGCTTGCCCGTTGGCTAATACATCGTTTGAGTGAGGAGTATAACATTCATATTTCTCATGACAATAAGCCAGTTAAGGGGGATTGGAATGGAGCTGGTATGCATACTAATTTCTCAACTAAAGATTTAAGGGATCCCAAAAAAGGTCTTAAAACAATACAAGATTATATAGAAAGGTTAAAAATTAATCATGCTAAACATATTGCGCACTATGGAGATAGGCTTGAGGAACGCTTAACAGGTACTCATGAAACATCTGCTATACATGAATTTTCGGTGGGCGAAGCTAATAGAGGAAGTTCTATCAGAATACCGCGCCCTGTTGTAATTAAGGGGTATGGGTATATTGAGGATAGAAGGCCTGGAGCAAATGCTGATCCATATACTGTTGCAGCATTGATTATTTCTACAGTATGTGACATTAAGTTTAATATTTAGCACATGTGGTTGCTGTAGCATTTTGGTATAGAAGACAAAACTTTAACGGCTCCGTCTTACGTTAAATAAAGAAGGACCAAAAAATATATTCTCTATCTAGGAAAAAAACTTTATAATATATATCTAATATAGCCCACCAACTTACTAAGTTGACATGGGCTATATAATGTTATAGATGTGAAATCTTATTATCTATAATTACTGCAAAAGCGTCTCTCAGTGACCCGCAGAAAATTTTGTAGAGAAATAAAAAAAACAAAACTATAGAATTAAATCCTTTAGTTGTTTTAGGTGAATGATAGGTTCAATAGAACCTTGCAAGTCTTGACTAGCTGCGCAAAAAACTCTTTTAAACCCAAGCTTTGATGCTTCCTTAATTCGAGCCTCAGTTTGGGCAACTTTCCTGACCTCACCGGAAAGTCCTACTTCTCCGAAAAAGATGCTTTTTGCTGGTAAGGATTTATTAGAAGCCGCAGAAATAAGGGCAGCAACTACTGCTAAATCAGCTGCTGGGTCTGTTATTTTCAAGCCCCCGGCAACACTTAAATACACTTCGTGAGAAGATAAATTCAGACCGAATCTTACCCCCAGTACTGCTATTATCATAGATAATCTATTTACATCCCAGCCTACTACCGATCTTCTGGGTGTTGGCATAGTAGTAGGACAAGTTAGTGCTTGAATTTCAATAAGTAGTGGCCTTGAGCCTTGGGTGCCCGCAAATACGGCAGTACCACTAACATTATTTTCTCGCTCCATTAAAAATAATTCAGAAGGATTAGTAATTTCAAGCAATCCAGCTGAGGTCATTTCAAAAACCCCTATTTCATTAACACCCCCAAACCGATTCTTTATTGAACGTAGAATTCTAAAATGATTGTTATGGTCACCTTCAAAATACAGGACAGTATCAACCATATGTTCAAGGACTTTCGGCCCGGCAAGTTGGCCATCTTTATTTACATGACAGGCAAGAAGCAACGTAATATTATTTTGCTTAGCGTAATTAATGAGCAGATGCGCAGAAGCTCTTATCTGAGAGACTGTTCCGGGGGCTGACGATAATTCAGCAGTAGCTACAGTTTGGATAGAATCAATAACTACTAAATCTAATTTATTTTTGTGTTTATCGATAGTGGAAATTATGTCTTCTACATTAGTTGCAGCAAGTAACCCGGTTTTATTGTTAGTAATACCGACCCTTGCAGCTCTTAGTTTGATCTGATTAGTTGATTCCTCACCTGTTATATAAAGACAGCCAATATCATTTTGAGCGAGCTTTGAACAGAGTTGCAATAAAAGGGTTGATTTACCGATACCCGGATCACCACCAATCAGAATTGCAGATCCGCTAACTAAACCACCACCTAGAACCCTATTTAATTCTTCGATAGGGGTTTTAACCCTCATGGTTTCAACTACTGCATCACTTAGAAAATCTAATTCCTGGACTGTTCCGCTTTTTGGAATAATAATTTTACTACTAGAAGCAAGCTCCTCGGTAATTGATCCCCACTGACCACAATCCGGACATTGACCTAGCCATTTATTAGAAACACTACCGCAATTATTACAGGAAAAAACCTTTTTAATTTTGCTCATATCTTGCTATTACCAACTTACTATTACCGTAAGCTTTTTGCTTGAGAAGATGTAAATTTGGAAAAACTTCTAAAATCAGTTTAGCAGTTTTTTCCATTTCCATGGCAATAATCGCATTATTCTCTAACCAGTTATTTTTAATTAGGCAAGTTAAAGCTTTTGCGCATAAGTTATTATAGTAAGGGGGATCCATGAAAACAATATTATATTGCCTATTAGATTTTGGTAGAGAAGAAGCATCCTCTAATTGACAATAGATACTATTTTTCTCTCCTATTTTATCAGCAAATTTTTCAATCAATCTAAGATGTTCAGGGTTATTATCAATTAAGGTTGCACTTTTAACCCCTCGAGATAAAGCTTCAAAGGATAGTATTCCTGTGCCCGCAAATAAATCCAATACTTGAGCATCAGCTATAGACTTAGAATTAAAAAATTCACCAGAGGTTATTATGCTAAATAATGCTTCTCGAAATTTAGCAGTAGTAGGTCTATAGTGTGCGTCCTTAGACGTGGGAATTATTCTGTTTTTGTGTTTTCCAGAAATTATTTTCATCTTAGTGTTATTACTATAATTAAGAACGCTAATTAACAAATGATTCTAGAAGAATTGGTTGCGGGGGCTGGATTTGAACCAACGACCTTCAGGTTATGAGCCTGACGAGCTACCAGACTGCTCCACCCCGCGGCAATTATTTTGAAAAACTTAATTCTGACTAAAAAATTTAAATTTTTTATACACTATACCAGAACAATTCAGGTTTAAGCAGAATTATAATTGTCGATATTTCAGTTAGATAAACCTGAGTACTTGCGAATGATACATTATTTCCGAGCAAGAGGCAAGCAGCAATTTATAAATATTGTTTTATTATGTGATAATAGCACATAGAAAGCTTTACTAGTAAAGCTTTCTATGTAGCATCATCGCGTCACCATAACTGAAAAAACGCATTTTATTATCTATGGCATATTTATAAAGATTTTTCATCTCCTCCATACCAGAAAAAGCACAAACTAACATAAATAAAGTTGATTTTGGTAGATGAAAGTTAGTAATTAAGCTGTCTACAATCTGAAATTCGTAGCCTGGGGTTATAAATATATCAGTTTCTTTAGCTCCGTGATATAATTTTCCATTACGGCTAAAAGATTCAAGACTTCTAAGAGCAGTTGTGCCAACTGATATAATTCTCCTGCCTTCAGATTTAGCTTTATTGATAATTTCTGCTACTAACGGGCTAATATACGAATATTCAGAATGCATTTTATGATTTTGAATATTTTCGGTTTTTACCGGTAAAAATGTGCCTGCTCCAACATGTAAAGTTATAAATTGAATCGTGATATTTTTTGCTTTAATCTTCTCAAGTAATTCAAACGTAAAATGCAAACCGGCGGTAGGAGCTGCTACAGAGCCTTTTTCACGGCTATAAACAGTTTGATATCTATCCAGATCTAATTCATTTTTTATAGGCCTTTTTATATACAATGGAAGAGGTACCTGGCCATATTGATCTAAAAAAGTAAAAACCTCAATACCATCTAACACAAAATTTATTTCTACCTCACCAAATTCGAACTTATCAGTAACAATTAATTTATGATTACCAAAAAAGAATTCATCACCTATAACAAGTTTCCGAGCAGGCTTAGCAAAAGCGCGCCAAGAATTGTTGGTTAATGATGGTTTATTTAAATTAACATTAATTTTTGTACCAGATTTTTCTAAAGTTAGCTTAGAGTTAATTACTCTACTATCGTTAAAAATCATAACATCACCCGGATTTAAATAATCAATTATATTAGCAAACTTTACTAATTTGTTATTATCAAAGGGTAAAATTAAATTTGATTGGTCACGCTGTGCTACCGGTTCATAAGCTATTAATTCAGAAGGAAGATCAAAATCAAAATCAGAAAGCTTCATTTATCAATTTTAAATAAAAATTCTCTAGTTGTTTAGTAAAACCTTTGAATGGGAATAACTTATAAGGTTATTAATATTGGTCACTCTATTAAATTTTTTGTAAGGTAAACTAATAATTTAGCGGTGTCAAATAATACTGAAGATACAAAATTTGTATTTAGTATTCGTTAAGGCACAACCCAAATTTTCCCGAAGTTAAAGCTGCTTTTATAAATTTATGCTGGATAATTGATTTTTTTAGTATATAAAAAGGTTTACTTATAAAATGCTAAAGATATTTTGATACTATTTAAAAGCGAATAAACTAATAAGATAAAAAATATCTCACATGATAGAATTGTTGTCTTTTTTCGTAGAAAACCTATTATCCCCCCCTATACTGTTCTTTTTATTAGGCATTATCTCTGGTTGTTTAAAATCAAATCTGGAAATTCCGGAACAAATTAGCAAATATCTAGCTATATACCTAATGATTGCAATAGGTTTTAAAGGCGGGGTTGTTATTTCTGAAACCACTAATGTTGATAATAAGGCTATTTTAACTATTTTTGCAGGAATAATAGCAGGTTTTATACAGCCCTTTATTGGTTATTTTTTCTTGAAACATACCACTAGAATAGATAGATTAACCGCAGCGGCACTTGCCGCCCATTATGGTTCCGTTAGTCTAGTAACATTTGTCACAGCAATTAATTTTTTAGAGCTAAATTCTACGTTTTATTCCGGATATATCATTTCTGTGCTGTCCTTAATGGAAGCTCCCGCAATTTTAAGTGGCATACTAATAGCTTATACATCCAAGCAAAAAAATGTAGGTAACCGGTATAAATTAAAGCCTTTCCTTATAAAGGAAGTATTTACCAATGGGTCAATATTATTGTTATTAGGTTCATTTTTTATAGGATGGGTATCAGGAACTCAGGGTATGCAGAAAATGGATGGCTTTGTCATTAGCCCTTTTCAAGGTATCTTGTCGCTTTTCTTATTAGATATGGGATTATTAATTACCAAGCACTTAGCCGAGCTTAAGGATTTTACCCTAAAACTAGCTCTTTTTGGCATATATATGCCTTTAATAGGTTCAGTAATAGGAATATCCTTAAGTATGCTCATAGGATTAGATTTAGGAACTGGGTTCTTATTTACAGTATTAATTTCCAGTGCTTCTTATATTGTAGTAACTGCTGCAATGCGTACCTCTTTACCCGAAGCTAGAGCCACTATTTATATTCCAATGACGTTAGCTGTTACCTTTCCATTTAATATTACTTTAGGAATACCATTTTATTTTATTCTAGCCCAGAAATTCCTGGCAGAATAAGTAGGTTAAAACCATTTCCTTTTATGAAAAAGAGAAAAAGTTTTCTTAAGTTAGCTATTTTTACCTAGTAGAAAGAAAATTAATTATTAGTTGAAATTTAAATCATAAAAAATTTGTACTGCAAGCCTGGTAGCACCTACTCTCACGTGCTTTAAAGCAAAGTGCCATTGGCGCTGTGGGGTTTCACTTCCGAGTAAAGAATTTCTTTAAATAGTAAGCTTAACTGCAACACTTATAGAAAACAATAACCCGCGGACTACATACCCTTTCCAAAAGCAAACCAGGCGGTTGCATAATAAATAGTAAACATAGAAATTGGATTTAATAAAGCTTTTTTATAAATATATTAAATCCAATAATTAAACTACCTGACTACTTAATAGTTTTTATCAGATCTTTAACGGCATTAACTGAAGATGTAAAACTTGTTTTCTCCTCTTTGGTTAACTCAATTTCAACCACTTTCTCTACACCGTTTTTGCCAATAACTACCGGTACTCCTACATAAATTCCTTTTTCCCCATATTCGCCGTTTAGATAGGCCGCACATGGCATGATTTTACGTTTGTCATGCAAATAACTTTCGGCCATTTCAATAGCAGATACCGCAGGGGCATAATAAGCAGAACCAGTTTCAAGTAACGCTACTATTTCACCGCCACCATTTTTTGTACGCTCTACTATTGCATCAACTTTTTCCTTTGTACTCCAACCCATTTTGATTAGATCAGGTACTGGAATACCAGCTACGGTTGAATATCTAACTAGGGGAACCATAGAGTCTCCGTGGCCGCCCAGCACAAAACTGGTTACGTTTTTAACAGATACTTTGAATTCTTCTGCTAGGAAATAATTAAACCTAGCTGAATCAAGAACACCTGCCATCCCTACAACTTTATTTGTAGGTAATCCACTTTCTTTCTGCAAAACATATACCATAGCATCAAGCGGGTTAGTAATAACAATTACAAATGCATCGCTAGCGTATTGTTTTATACCTTGTGCTACTTCTTTCATAACTTTTGCATTAGTAGAGACCAAATCATCGCGGCTCATTCCCGGCTTTCTAGGAATACCAGCTGTAATAATTACCACGTCTGACCCTTTTATATCCTCATAACTCCCGGTTCCTTTTAAACTGATATCAGAACCGTCTAAAGTCTTACTTTGCGCAATATCAAGAGCTTTACCTCTTGCTCTACCTTCTGCCACGTCAAATAGAACTACATCCCCTAATGCTTTATAAGCAGAAATATGGGCTAAAGTACCACCGATATTACCGCCCCCTATTAAAGATATTTTTGGTCGTTTATGCATAAAGCCCCCTATATTGAGTAATTTTTTTAAGAGTTCATCGAATTAAAGAACTCATTATTAGTTTTCGTTTCTTTAAACTTACTAAGCAAAAATTCCATCGCATCAAAGGTACCCATTGGGTTAATAATACGGCGTAAAACCCACATTTTAGAAAGTATTGCTCTATCAACAAGTAATTCTTCCTTTCTAGTACCAGATTTAGTGATATCAATCGCTGGATAAATCCTTTTATCTGCAACTTTGCGGTCAAGAACAATTTCAGAATTACCAGTACCTTTAAATTCTTCAAATATTACTTCATCCATTCTCGAACCAGTTTCAATTAATGCGGTAGCAATAATAGTTAACGAACCACCATTTTCTATATTACGCGCGGCACCAAAAAATCTTTTAGGTCTCTGTAAAGCATTTGCATCAACCCCTCCCGTTAAAACCTTTCCTGACGATGGTACCACAGTATTATAAGCTCTTGCTAACCTGGTTATTGAATCTAATAGTATCACAACATCTTTCTTATGTTCAACTAATCGTTTTGCTTTCTCAATTACCATTTCCGCCAATTGCACGTGCCTTGCTGCCGGTTCGTCGAAGGTAGAGCTAACTACCTCACCTTTAACAGAGCGTTGCATATCCGTCACTTCCTCTGGGCGCTCATCTATAAGCAGAACCATCAAATATACTTCTGGGTGATTAGTAGTAATTGCATGAGCAATATTTTGCAGCAGTACCGTTTTTCCGGTTCTCGGCGGCGAGACTATTAAGGCTCTTTGCCCTTTACCCATAGGTGCAACAAGTTCTATTGTTCTTGTACTGAAATCCTTATTTTCGTTATCCATTTCAAGAGACAATTTCTGATCAGGATATAAAGGAGTTAAATTATCAAAGTGAACTCTATGATAAGCATTTTCATTATCTTCAAAATTGACTTTATTTAGCTTAAGTAAAGCAAAATATCTCTCCCCGGCTTTAGGAGCCCTAATCTGCCCTTCTACAGTATCCCCCTTTTTTAGGCCGAAACGCCTTATTTGATTAGGCGAAACATAAATATCGTCAGGGCCGGCTAAGTAATTAGCGTCAGGTGACCTTAAAAACCCGAAACCATCAGGCAAAACTTCGAGAACTCCTTCACCTGAAATATGCCCACCTTGATCAACAATTTTTTTTAGAATTGCAAAAACCAGTTCTTGCTTTAATAAAGAACTAGCATTTTCTATCCCTAACGCCTCAGCTTGGGATTGAAGCTCTTCTGGTGACTTTTGTTTTAATTGCCTTAAAGTTACTTTAATACCATTACTTTGTTTTGAGTCTTCAACATTCTGTTGTTTGACCTGCTCCGTATCCTGAGATTTTCTAGAAGAAGAGGATTCATTAATTCTGCGCACCTTTCTTTCTTTGAGTCCTGTTGCACTTTCAAATTTTGAAGTGCCGTTCGTACTTTCAAGATCATTTTCTACTACGGGAATACCTACTAAGGATTCACCTGCTACATTAATGGTATTTGGGTAGGATATATCTAAAGGCTCTTCTGAAGAATTCAGAGGTGATTTAACAGTTTTTTTTATTTTTAAAGTTCTACGAAAAGAATTATTATCGGCAGTTTTTGGATGTTCGTTTTCTTCTATTGTCATTGGATTGAATTAATAATTAATTTTGGAAATTGATTAGATTAACAAATAAGTCATTTATATAGCTTAAAAGTAAGTATTATTTGGAGGTTCTAATAGATCGCTAGCAGACTAACTCAATAAGTGGCTACAAATTTAATAATAAGACACTTTAAAAAGCTAGGAGATTACCCTTAAGAAAGATGAAAATCATGCATCTAAACTTAAACTCATATGTTATGATAACGAATCTAAACTATTTGTCAAGCAAACTATACCGGTTATACTAGTAAGTTTCTTGATATACAAAACTTATCTTGCAGCCAAATCATAACAATACAAAATTTATTTGCTTACTATATTTAGCTTGAATTCTATTTATGCACTTGACTATACTAAGCAGGTCTTATGCTTTAGCGTTCTCTAATAAGATTATGGTCTAACAAATTAAAATATTATGAATGGTACATCTCAAAATAAACAATTACTAATAATTGACGGATATGGCTTCGTTTTTAGAGCCTATCATGTACAGCCTCCTCTTATATCACCGGATGGAGAACCGGTAGGGGCTATTTATGGTTTCACTTCAATGCTGTTAAAAATCATTAATGATTTCAGACCAGAACACGCTGTAGTAGTTTTAGATAGTAAAGGTAAAAATTTCCGTCATGACTTATTTAAGGAATACAAAGCCCATCGCCCACCTGCACCGGAAGAGCTTCTTTTTCAGCTTCCGATAGTTCAAAAAGCCGCAGAGGCTCTTAATTTTTGTGTCCTCTCTAAAGAAGGTTTTGAAGCTGATGACATTATTGCAACCCTAGCAAAAAACTGTACAGATAATAATATAGAAGCTATTATCGTTTCTTCTGATAAAGATTTACTACAGTTAATGGATAATAGGATCAAAATTTACGATCCGGTAAAGTCCAAATTCATCCTGCAAGAAGATGTTTTAACGAAATTTGGAGTTTTACCAAGTAAAGTAAGAGAAGTTCAAGCTCTTATCGGGGATGCGTCTGATAATATTCCAGGGGTAAAAGGCATCGGCCCTAAAACAGCCTCAGAATTAATAAATAATTTCGGTGATCTAGTAGGTATATATAACTGTATAGACCAGATTAAAAATAATAGACAAAAGGATTTACTACTTAAATATAGATCTGAGGCTTTTCTCTCCTGGCAATTAGTAGGCCTAGATCAAAACGTAGATATTCCTTGTAATCTGAATTTATTCGCTTGGGAGGGTAAGCAAGAATCTAAAATTATTGAGTTTATTACAAAATATGGGTTTAAATCTCTAAATAGAAGAATTGAAACTTT
>CAIKLL010000032.1 GCA_903828265.1 uncultured Rickettsiales bacterium | reverse complement strand
TCAAAATTGTCACTAGGTGATTGCCAACCTGAATATGAAAAAAAGATTAAAGACTTTCCAATTTGATCTTACAATATACCATATGTGTTAACAAATTTTAATCCCGATGTCCCGAATGCCCTCGTTCTTAACACTGGTCCATATAGGGCTTTCAGCAAGATGGGATCTTATATACAACCCTACTAATCCAATTACTAACCCTAGTATAAAAGGTATTCTCCACCCCCAATCAAGTAAATCTTTCTCATTCAGTAAATATCTAAAACCGTTAGCTACCCCTACCCCCATCAACATGCCAACACACATACTGACAAATGACGCACTACCGGCTAGCCCTCGCTTATTATCAGGTGAATGTTCAACAATAAAAGCTATACAACCGCTAAATTCTCCTCCCAAAGAGAAACCTTGTATCAACCTAATAATTGCTAATATAATCGGCGCTGCAATACCTATTACTTCATATGAGGGAAGGAGCCCAATACCAGCAGTGGGAACAGCCATCATTATAATACCGATAACTAATGCACTTCTCCTGCCAAATCTATCCCCAATCTGGCCAAACAGAACGCCC
Organism: uncultured Rickettsiales bacterium; assembly: GCA_903828265.1. GTDB lineage: Bacteria > Pseudomonadota > Alphaproteobacteria > Rickettsiales > Rickettsiaceae > Megaera. The sequence goes on along the minus strand of CAIKLL010000032.1, from coordinate 1,063 downwards.
CCCAAAGGACGCACTAAAAATCCGGCGGCAAACAACGCAAAAGTTAGGATTTCAACAAATTCGGTTTTTGGAAAAAATTTTAAGCCAATTATAGAGGCAAATTGTGCGTATAACGCGTAATCGTACCACTCAAGTGCATTCCCTACCATTCCTGAAATAACAACCTTTCTCATCTTATTACTTTTTAATTTAGAAGTTATACTTACGAAGAGCATAATAGGGTAATCAATTTTTGATGCAAATAAATTTAACATTCCACAAGATAAAATTTTTTATATTCAGTGGGGAATGTATTTAACCGGTAAAAGCTTGTATTATTTATTTTTATTTTTTACAATTAAGTTAACTAATTAGATAATTTAAAACTATTACCAAGATGGCAAAAGATGATACTCAAAAAAAACTTCTTAAAGTAAAACCTCGTCCTGTATCTGTTGTTATTCCTTCTTCTTCTATGGAACCAACCGAACCCATCAAAGAAAGTATAGATGTATCTAAATCTTGGTTCAAAAGGATCTTGGATTCCAAATTTGTCACAGCCATCTTTAAACTCTCCGATAAAGCCGGCAAAAAATGGGAAAAATTTAAAGATACCAAACTTGGAAAGGCTTTTACAATCGGTACTGGAGTTGCTGTATCTCGAGTAGCCTCTATAGTTCTAGCCTCTTTAACCATAGCAGGACTTGTAAGTCCTGCTAGCCCTGCTGTTGCAATTGCTATAGGGGTAATCGGGTTAACTACTGTAGCTATAGGAGTAATAATGGACACTGCTAGGACAAGAGCTACTAGACAATTACAAAAAGAAAACCAGTTATTAGTAAAAAATAGAACAGCAAAAAGCATACAAGATCAGATATTTAAATTAGATCCCAGCCTAAATGAAATATTGAAAGATGAATTATACCAACCGATAACTACTGGAAAAAAATCGGCCAGTTTAATAATCTAGCGCAACACTGTATATTTGAATTCATTCAAAAATACAAAGCCAGTGTTGCTAATGACAAAATACCACAGAATTACTCTCTACGATAGAGAGAACATATATCGCTTACTCCAAACC
>CAIKLL010000031.1 GCA_903828265.1 uncultured Rickettsiales bacterium | reverse complement strand
TGGTTGGTTTGGAGTAAGCGATATATGTTCTCTCTATCGTAGAGAGTAATTCTGTGGTATTTTGTCATTAGCAACACTGGCTTTGTATTTTTGAATGAATTCAAATATACAGTGTTGCGCTAGATTATTAAACTGGCCAACTTAACAAAGCAGTAGCAATTTGAGTAGTTATTTTCCTTGTAGAAATAAACAAAATATATTAAGATAAACATTATTTAATTTGAAAATATTGTAAGGCTATGGCTAGAGTAACAGTTGAGGATTGTGTTGAGCAAATTACTAATAGGTTTGAGCTGGTATCGCTTGCAGCTCAAAGAGCAAAGTCAATAACTTGTGGTTCTCCTATTACCATAGAAAGAGATAATGATAAAAATGCCGTAGTAGCCTTGCGGGAAATTGCTGCAAAAAACCTTGATATAGAACAATTACGAGAAGAATTAATCAGTAGCCTCCAGACTCGCAACAAAGTAGACTTCGTAGAAGACGAAAACTTGCATGCAGAAAGCCAGGAAACTATCTCTGATGAAATAGATATTTCAGATGAAGACTCTCTAATGTTTGGAGCTGAAGACAACCTAAACTTCGAAGATAACGCTTTTGACGATAATATTACAGAAGAAGATATAAGTAAACTATAGGATTCCTTCTTTAAGAAAAATCAGGCCTAATCTCTAGAGTATTAACTTATTACAAATAACATTTTTACTGCTTATGTAATTTGTTTTATATGGATGTTTTAAGTTATTTCATCAATTACAAAGCTATACTCTTAAGTAACTACCTGACCTATATTTACTGGAACTTTTACACAAGGACTTATTGAATATGGGTTATCTGAATCACCAGCTACACAAGGGCTTGTGACCTCATAAGGAGCAGAAGGCGTGCATGAATACAAACCGTAAAAAAGGAATATCAGCAAAAAAGCTCTAAAGAATTTTTTCATAGTCACAAGATAGTAAATTTCATTATAAAATACTATAAAAGTAAGCTAAATTTTTATCTGTAAAAATCATAACTCGTAAATTGCTTACAACACAAGTTAATTTCTAGATTATAATTTATATCCTCTGCTACTCGAATAAGTTAATATAAATTTTGTTGCAGATTTACACAAGTAGTAACTACCCCCTGGTTAATTTTAAAGGTTTTATACGTATTTAATAATACCCAATTAGATAAACATATTAATTGATACGTGTCTTATATGCTGTAGCTGCAACAATAATAAGTTATTTCATTAAATAAAAAACTTAGTTGCATAAATATATACGATTTCGATCTAAAAGTTTATAGAATGATAACGTATTTAGGAAGTTTTCTTAAGCAACAGGATATGCAGTCTTAATGTGAGATAGTAAGATATAAAAACCTTATGGAACCTTTGTATAAATCGTTAAAAACTTATGTCGAGTCAGGGGAGTATTTTATTGATACACAAAATTGGTATAAATACAAATATCTCCACCCGTTTTCTCATAGGTCTTTTCTCTTTATATTAACTGTTACAATATTGGTCTTGTTTACAAGTATTATAATAAATATTTATAACTTATTTCCAATTATTACACCTGTTAGATATTCTATTCTGACAGAATCAGGAGAAAACAAATCTGCTCAAATTATTAATGCAGATCAGGTAGAGAACAACCCACTTGCATCAATTGCCGATATAATGCTTAGAAAGTACGTAACTCAGAGAGAAACATACGATTATAATGATCTCAAAAAGCAATTTATTTACATCAAAAACAATTCCACAAGAATCGTTTTTAGAAGGTTCTATAATTACATGAATATAAATAATGCCTCATCTCCAGTATTATTATATCAAAAAGATATAAAAAGGACTGTATCTATAATATCCTCAACCTCCCTTAGCGATACAAAAACCGAAATCAAATTCCACTCAATTGCTCGAAATATCACCGGCGACATTGTTGAAGATATGATTTGGCGGGCAGTGGTTGACTACGAAATTGATCAAATAGATACTAATTTACCGCCTGAATCAAGATTTAACTTTGCAGTGACTGATTATCAAGTGCAACTGCTAGAAGATAAAAAACAGAAATAGTATGAAAAATATCTTAGCCTTTATCACTTTATTATTTTTTAGCCTCCATGCTTTTGCGATAAGAGAATCAAGACCGACCCCTATCGATCCTAGAATTAGGGTAATGGTATATAACCCCAACGACGTATTTAAATTCACCGGTTATTATGGATATCAAGCAAGTATAGAACTCGGCAACGGTGAAGAAGTCGTAAGTATTTCGATGGGTGATACAACTTCTTGGCAAATAGTACCTGCTGGTTCGAGGATTTTCATAAAACCTATGGAGCCTGATGCCACAACCAATATGACCCTTATTACCAATAAAAGAACTTATTTTTTTGAATTATATGCTCAAGAAACAACAGATATAAGGAATCCGGACATGGTGTTTAATGTTAAATTTTTATATCCGGATGAGGAAGAAGAAGACCATGTTAGGACTTTCACAAGTAGTGCTGCTACTGGCATTGCTGAACCCGACCTTAGCCACCCGGAAAAATTTAACTTTTATTATTCTATTAGCGGTAACGAAGAAATTGCTCCGATTAAAATTTTTGATGATGGACAATTCACTTACATGCAATTCAGGGACAAGAATATGGAAATCCCTGCCATTTTTGCGGTAGATGAAGATTTAAGAGAATCCATGGTTAATTTTAAATTAGATCCTAAGAATAGTAATTTTATTATCATAGAACAGGTATTTCCAAAACTTACTCTTAGGGCTGGAAAAAAAATTGTATGTGTATTTAATGAAACATTCAGACCTTTCTAAAGTAGGATCTGTTTTTATTAGTGTTTCTTACCGTTCAATAGATTTAAACAAAAGAAAAATAAACTCCTAAATATCTACTTCCGAAGCGTTCCCTACCAGTTCAACAGTACTCGTAGATGGAAGGCCAAATTCTAAAACTGTATCTCCCTCGCCAAAACCTGGAAAGTTCTTTGATTGTAGATAATGGACGAAATTAATTGTAGTTACTTCCGTGTAGGACAATATTATATTAAAAATATCTTTTATCTGTATTATTTCAACACTTGAATTACTCAAAAGTTCTTGAATGTAATTTTCAAGAGTTTTATCAGAGTTAAAAGTTTTAAGGTAATGTTTGTAGCACTTGAGCATTTCAATAGTAACAGAATGTTTGTTCAGCGATTCGCTAATAAAAGACAATTTTAAATTACGAAGAGGAATATCAGCTTGTCCTTGTGTTTTTAGAAAATGATACAAATGTAACTGCAACATATGTTTTATACCATCCCCCTTTATAAAATTATAAGATAAATCCAAACTAGTAAGGTTTTTATTATCTACTATTAGTGCATTTACACCGGTGGTTGCAGTATCGATAATATTATTGGTAGATAAACCTAACTTTTTAATATTGGGCAAATTACGCACTAAATCCGCTATATTGTATAACCCTTGATAATCCATCTTAATAGCTGATAAATTCAGATACGTTACAGTTTTTTTTTCCTGCCAAACAATCATGTAAAGATTCTAAGCTTATTTTACTTAATGTATTGAAAGATAAATCTAAGCTTTCAAGAGGAGAATTTTTAAGTGTATCTGATAAAGAGCCGATAACCTCAAGCCCACCATCACCTGAACTACCTATTTTAGTAGCGGCAAGGCTTAAAGAGTGAATAGTTTTGTTTCCTTTTAAGGCACAAGCCACCTCTAGTATTCCTTTGTCTCCTATTTCATTAAAAGACAAATCTAGCACTCTAATCTTTTAATTATTATCTTTAATGGCTTTTGCAAGCTTTATGATATCTATAGCTGGTGCTTTCACTAGACGTAAATCGCCGCTAGTTTTATGAATTAGTCCTTGGTAATCCTTCGAAGAGGATCCAAGAAATTCTTTGACTTTATGTTCTTCTGCTTTATAGGGTGCTTTTTTCATGGTATAATTATTTTCCATTGTTAGTTAAACTATAAGTAGAATTATATAGATTTACAACATTCTATTGTTGCTTTTCTAACAAATAGAAAAGCTTATTTTTAAAGGATTTAAAGATATTTCGTATAAAAATATTATACAGCCGGTGGAAAAAAATTCAGGATAAAGAACACTATTACATACTGGCACACAACAGCAAATAAGGCTGCGGCTACATCATCAATCATTACCCCGAGTGCTCCCTTAATGTTAGAGTCAAGCCAATTTATCGGCCAGGGCTTAAGAATATCAAATCCTCTGAATAACATAAACGGCATCAAAAATAGGAAAATAAAATCAATATAAGTTGCATCAATTTTTTGTGGTAAGGCAGAACTATACACAAAGATCACGGAAAAAGAAGTTAATATTATTGCAAGCATTTGCCCGACTACCTCATCAATAACAACTTCCTTTGGATCCTGTTCTTCTGTATTTTTAATATATATTTTTGTAAAATAAATACCGATAAAAAGTAGAATAGTAGCAACCAGCATCTCTATAAAAAAAACGCTTAAAAATTGCTGCTCATGCGGGTTATACCCTGATATATAAAAAACGACTTGGTTCTTTAAGCTAAAATCCATTATTATATAGCATATAGGAAAAGCAACAAGCGAGCCAAAAGTTCCTGGAGCAATTTTTATTTTTCCTACATAACAGACAGTTACAATAAATTCAGCAATTTTATCCAAGTATTTCATCAGCAATAATTTTTATCGACTTTTTTATATATAATTACATTAATTGTAGAAAAAAGCAAACCTAGGACTACATTTCTGCAGCTACAGCAGGCTTATTTAATTTCATTTATTCGCCTCGTGCAGATCTCCTCTGTTACTGATTTTAATTTCTCAATCCTTTTTGTTAAGTAAAGTAGCTGTTCCTTAGTGATTTTATAATTTTTATTGTAACGGGCTTCGGTGTAAGCTGATTTAAGCAGAACGAATATCTCCTCCTGCTCTTTAGTATCCCGTGGGAATATTTTGAGGTAGAGTAGGCTGCCAACGAGTTGCTTCTACTATTGAGTAGAAGTACTTTTCCAACAACCCCTCTCCGAACTACGCATGACCGTTTCCGTATCACGTAGCTCTCCAGTAATCCATTAAGCTGAAAGTTTTCTTCCAT
>CAIKLL010000030.1 GCA_903828265.1 uncultured Rickettsiales bacterium | reverse complement strand
ATGGAAGAAAACTTTCAGCTTAATGGATTACTGGAGAGCTACGTGATACGGAAACGGTCATGCGTAGTTCGGAGAGGGGTTGTTGGAAAAGTACTTCTACTCAATAGTAGAAGCAACTCGTTGGCAGCCTACTCTACCTCATATCTTAAGTGTTTCAGGATTACACCTATCGTTAGTAGCGATAGTTTTTTTTATCAGCAGTAGATTTTTGTTAAATTGTTCAGATTATTTATCATATAAAATAAACATAAAGGTTGCTGCAGGTATTATTTCAATTATAGGAAGTTTCGGTTATTTGCTACTTAGTGGGACAAATATAGCTGCTACCAGAGCCTTTATAATGACATTTTTTGTCATTCTTGCAATTATCATAGAGAGGTCTACATATCCTCTTCGTTCAGTAATGATAGCGGGGGCGTGTATCTTGTTATTTTCTCCGGAATATGTCATGCACCCAAGTTTTCAGCTGTCATTTTCAGCAGTATTATGTTTAATTTCCGGGTATGAAATTTATCTCCGTAATCAGAAATTAATTGGAAGAAGCAAAGGAATTTTTGCTTCTATAAAACTTTATGTTTTTGGCAACCTTTACTCTAGTTTTTTAGGAAGCATTGTTACGGCACCTTTTGTGATCTATCATTTTTATAAATTTGCTACATATTCCCTATTGATGAATTTGCTAGCGGTACCACTTATGTCATTTTTTATGATGCCCCTAGCTATTATTTCCTTGGTAATGATGCCTTTTAATGCAAGCGATTATAGCCTGAAACTACTCGGCTTTTTTGTTAAAATCATTACTACTAGTGCTGAGTATATAGTTAACTTACCGATATCGACAATAGATACCGGATATATAACTGATTCTAGTATGCTAATATTTACTTTCGGCTTCTTTTGGGTTTGCCTCTGGCAAACTACATGGCGCTATTTTGGTTTTATGATTATTCTTATATCCTTAGTTATGATGTATTTATCACCAAAACCTGATTTTATCTATGATCATAGAATTAAAGCAATTGGTGTAAAGAATAAAGATGTTATAGATATATATTCGAAATTTAGGATATCTAACTTTACAAAAGAATATTGGTTAGGGTGGTATGGTACAAAAAAAAGCCAATATTTTGAAACTGAACTACGAGATCAACTATTTGAATCGGCTGTTAACGGTGAAAAGTCTACTCTATCTCTAAATTATAACAACTGCTCTGATGCTAAGGTACAGATTATGATATCATCGAAACTAGCTTGTAACACCAACGGATTAGTAGTAAATTATAGCGATTTGGTTAAATTCGGAATAGTATTAATTTTTTGCTCACAAAATAATTGCTATGCAAAATTTGGGCAAAAACCTATTTGGAAAATTAAGGAAAATGATTGAAGCAGAAAATAAACTGGCAATTTCCTGGCTTAAAAACGGTATATGGGCACTAGCCCTTGCCGGTCTCTATTCAATAGTGTTGGTTATTTTAAGAACGCCACAACTATCTCAAATGATTAGCGATAAATCCATATTTAAATCTTCTTTGATAATCCATGTAAATTTATCGGTATTAGCTTGGTTACTTTCAATTACCTGTGTAATCTGGTCGTATGGAAGCAAGAGGTTATATTTTGGCAATATTCTTAATAAATTAGCTTTATTCGGGATAGTCCTAATGGCTATTAGCCCGGTAATAGGCCAGAGTACCCCAATAATGAATAATTATGTACCTATACTTGAGAATGTTTTATTTATAATTGGTCTTAGCTTGTTCGGTTCTGCTATCTTATATTTTTCAATATTAGTTCTTGTAAACAGTTTTCACGATCTTGTTGCGACAGAGGAAAAATTTACAGCGCAAGTTTTACCTATAGTAAAATTGACCTCATCCCTAATGTACATTACGGTATGGGGATGTTTTACCTTATCTTATAAGGAAGTTATGGCTCTCTCCAATATTTTTCCAATGGAAATTGATTATTATTATGAATTGTTATTTTGGAGTGGTGGTCATCTTTTGCAGTTTATATATACACAAATTGTAATGTTTGTGTGGCTGGTCTTATCCGAACTTTGGATAGGAAAAAACCTAGCTTATTATAAAGCCTATTGCGCTCTTTTCATAATTAACTTTATCCTAAGTTTATTTGTTTTTTATGGCCATTTAGTCTATCAAATGCCTGAATATGAATTTACGGCATTTTTTACTAAACATATGCAATATTGCGGAGGAATCGCACCCACATTATTAATGGCAGTGTTAATTATCGATATTTTTAAATTTACTAGAATCAAAAATCATCTATCCTTTGTTGCTATAGCCTTTATGGCCTCAGTATTGGTATTTTTTGCCGGTGGTTTAATTGGTGTTTTAATTTCCGGAATAAATTTATCGATACCTGCTCATTACCATGGGTCAATAGTTGGTATTAGCATTGCTTTTCTGGGATTTGCCTATATATTCTGTTTCCATGACTCGGTTACAATACCTGCTCAAACTCTGAGCAGAAAGTTATTCACCTTTTCCCATTCCCCAAAACAGTCAATTGTTGGCGGTAATAGTCTTTTCAGCTATTCTAAGTGGCCTAATATTCAGCTTGTTATTATTACTTTCGGACAATTATTACATATAGCTGGTCTTGCTCTAGCAGGGGGATATGGAATATTGCGAAAAAATCCTGACGGAGAAATAGCCTTGGCGGCCAAGTTTTATATGGGGATGCTGGGAGGAGGTGGATTAATTGCGATTATTGGTGGGTTGATGTTTGTTTATATTTGTGTTAAAAGGCTATACGTTTTACAAATTTATAACAAATATTAGAAAATAGTTATGGTAGCGGAGAAGCCAACGAAACAACAGGCAGAAGAAGCGGTTAGAACTTTGCTTCGTTATATAGGGGAGGATACAACTCGAGAAGGAATGCAAGCTACGCCGGCTAGGGTAGTTAAGAGTTATGACGAGCTTTTTTCCGGCTATAAAGTTAATATAGAGGAAATATTAAACACCCGGTTCTATGATATTAGTAACTTTAATGATATAGTTTTGCTCAAATCTATTAATTTTAGTTCCTCTTGTGAGCATCATATGTTACCTTTTACTGGGTCCGTCGATATTGCTTATTTACCAGATGGTTTTGTTGTCGGAATTAGCAAACTTGCAAGACTGGTTGATGCATTTTCCAAACGGTTACAAATTCAGGAAAAAATGACGGCAAATATTGCAGAAGCCCTAGATACATACTTGAAGCCTCGTGGAGTTGCAGTAAGGGTAGCAGCAACCCATAGCTGTATGACGTCAAGAGGTACTATGAAAGGTGGTAGCATACTAGAGTCTACCCATTTTACAGGGGTATTCAAAGACCAAGTTGAGTATCGCCGGGAGTTCTGGCAATTGGTTAAGGGGTAATGTTTTAACGTTTGGTGGAGCGAACCGCTAGAGTTGGTGCATGCTAGTATAAGTAATTTTAAAAACAAGTTGAATTATAGCTTATTAAGTACATAATATCATGTTACAGTCTGAGTTTTTTTTACCGGTATTGAAGGAAAGTCCTGCTGAGGCAAAGGTGATATCCCATGCTTTGATGTTAAAAAGTGGAATGATTCGCCAGCATGCAGCAGGAATCTATAATTGGTTACCTCTTGGTATAAAAGCACTTAAAAATGTAGAAAACATCGTGAGGTTTAACATGGATGCCTCCGGGTTTATTGAAATGTTAATGCCATGTATACAAAGTGCCAATTTATGGATTGAATCCGGTAGGTTTGATACATACGGCAAAGAAATGCTAAAATTCAAGGATCGTCATGATCATGATTTATTATTCGGTCCGACCAATGAAGAAGTTCTTACCGATATTGCAAGACATTCTATTCAATCTTACAAAGATTTACCAAAAGTTTTTTATCAAATTCAATGGAAGTTTAGAGATGAAATAAGGCCACGTTTTGGTCTTATGAGAGGGCGGGAATTTTTGATGAAAGATGCCTATTCGCTAGATATAGATGAAGAGGGAGCTATTAAGACATATAATCAAATGTTTACCGCTTATATGCGTACTTTTAGTGACCTTGGGCTTTTGGCTATACCGCTTGCAGCGGATACCGGTGAAATTGGCGGTAGTTTAAGCCATGAATTTCATGTAATAGCAGATACCGGTGAAAGCACACTTTATTATGATAAAAAATTCGATCTTTTAAAAGAAGATTTGGCGGATGACCTTTCTTTAGTTAAATCATTATATGCAGCAACTGAGGAAAAGCATGATCCAAAGAACTGTCCTCTAGATGAAAAAGAATTATCAGTAAGAAAAGGTATTGAAGTCGGTCATATTTTCAATTTTGGTGATAAATATTCAAAACCTATGAATGCGTTTGTTAATAATGAAAAAGGTCAGTTAGTTCCTATTCAAATGGGTTCTTATGGAATAGGTGTTTCAAGACTGGTAGCAGCTATTATTGAAGTTAGTCATGATGAAAGAGGAATAATTTGGCCTGTTTCTGTTGCGCCTTTCAAGGTATCGGTTATTAATCTAAATATAAATGATCAAAACTGTAATGATGTTGCCTATAGTATATATAACAGGTTAAAAGCCCAAAATATTGAGGTTCTCCTTGATGATACTGAAGAACGCGCTGGGTCAAAGTTTGCTACTCATGATTTAATAGGGTCTCCTTGGCAAATTATCATAGGGCCTAAAAAAGCAGCTCAAAATTTAGTGGAGCTAAAAAACAGAAGGACAGGAGAAATGCAGGATATGGATTGGCAGATAGCGGTTAACGAAGTAATTGACAATCTAAATGTTAGATAAGTTCGCAATCATAGTAGCCCTGAGGTATTTTAGAGCAAAAAAAAATGAAAGGTTTGTCTCTATAATATCTGGAATATCCCTAGCTGGTATAACAATTGGCGTGGCAGCCTTAATTGTTGTGATGTCAGTTATGAATGGTTTTCATATTCAATTAACCTCCAATATTATTGGTATCAAAGGTGATATCTCGGTTACGCCAATAGGTAAAGCTATAGCTGATTATCCAAGTGTTCTAGAAAATATAAAAAAACACATTTTCGTAAAAAAAGTATCTCCTATTGTTTCTGGTCAAGCTTTAGCCCTGGGTACAAAAACCAATAGCGGTGTGCTGATTAAAGGTATAGACCTTGTTGATCTAAAAAATAAAGGAGAGATACTAACTAACGTATTTCAAGGAAGTTTTGAAGGTTATGAAGGAACTACTGCCTTAGCGGTGGGTGCAGAACTTGCTCATAATTTAGGGGTTTCGGTTGGTTCTAAAATTAAATTGATTTCACCTAATGTTATTTCTACAACTTTCGGCACTATGCCTAGATCAAAAGATTTTACCGTTATAGCAATTTTTAGCAGCGGTTTGTATGATTATGATTCGGCCACTATGGTTATGCCAGTTAGCGCTGCCCAAAAATTTCTTTCACTTGGGGATGAAATTAATTTGATTGAAATAAATGTTGATGATCCCAAATTTGCTAAAGATAATGCTAGTTTATTGCAGAAAGAACTCGGTCCTAATTTTAGGGTTTCAAGTTGGCTAGATACTAATCAGCAATTCTTGAAAGCTCTTGAGATAGAGAGAACTGCCATGTTTACTATTCTTTCTTTAATTATAATAGTGGCAGCTTTTAATATTATCTCTAGCTTATTTATGATAGTAAAAGATAAAACCAAGGATATTGCAATCCTTAAAACCATGGGGGCATCCGTTAGCCAAATAATGGGAATTTTCATAATTAACGGTTTGCTTATTGGTGTTATAGGGACATTTTTAGGGCTAATTTTAGGTCTTGGCGTTTCTTATAATATAGAAAATATTCGACTATTTCTGGAGAGTATTTCTGAAACCAAAATCTTTGATCCGGCAATTTATTTTCTTTATAGTCTGCCTTCAGTTGTCAGAACCTTTGATGTTGTTATCGTGGGCTTATTATCTTTGGTTCTCTCCTTACTTGCTACTATTTACCCCTCATTTAAAGCGGCACAGTTAAATCCGATCGAGGCAATGAGATATGAGTAATACGGAAGTAATTTTAGAATTAAAGAATATTAATAAGGATTATCGTCAAGGAAGGTCGACAATTGAGGTTTTAAAAAATGTAAATCTTAAAATCTCTAAAAATCAGATGGTAGCTATAGTAGGATCTTCAGGAAGTGGAAAATCTACCTTATTGCATATTGCCGGTCTTTTGGATTCTCCTGATTCCGGATCCGTTCATATTGAAAACATCCCTCCCCAGAAATTATGTAATTTAAAATATGCTTCCCAAATTAGACTGGAAAATTTGGGTTTTATATACCAGTACCATCATTTATTAGGTGATTTTACCGCCCAGGAGAATGCGGCAATACCCTTGCTGATTTCGGGGCTTGAAAAAAAACAGGCTCTCGAAAGATCTGAGGATTTATTAAGAAAATTAGGTTTAGGCGCTAGATTATATAACTTCCCAGGAGAATTATCGGGTGGTGAACAGCAACGAGTAGCGATAGCCCGAGCTTTAATTAATAACCCAAAACTTATTTTAGCTGATGAACCCACCGGTAATCTGGATCCTAATACAGCAGAAGAGGTATTTGAACTTTTTTTAGATAGAGCAGAAAATTCGGGGGCAGCTATAATTATGGTTACTCATAACATATCTTTAGCTAAAAGAATGCATAAAGCTTACAAACTCGATTATACATTAGAAATACTCTGAGATATTTTTGGCATATTTATTATAATTACAGAAAAATAATATAGTTATAAATAAATATCATTAAGTAATATTAATTGACATTTTCCTGAAAAGAAAGTACACTCATTCTCGAGTTTATTATTATTTACGGTCTAGTTTCGATTTATAGAAGTTCTATGGATTAAGACTGAGTGTAAAATTTTAAACCAGTTTTTAACAATTAAATCGAAGTTTAAAATATGGAAGGCAAAGTCAAGTGGTTCAACCCTACAAAAGGTTATGGTTTTATTGAATCAGAAGAAAACAAAAAAGATGTTTTTGTTCATATATCTGCAGTACAAGATGCTGGACTAAAAACTCTAGATGAAGGTCAAGAGGTAAGATTTGATCTAGAAGAAAAAGGCGGAAAAACATCAGCTATAAACCTTAGGGTATAATTGAAGTTAAAGTTTAAGTGCAGCTTTACCTTAAGTTAAGTTCGTGAACCTATAAACCTGGCACAAACACTTTCATAATCTGTCTAAACCCTACCATAAATACAAGTAATATCTATTTAAAGTGGGGTGTCACTTGCTTAGGTTTTACTTAAAGAATTTTAAAGTAAAGCCTAATAGCTGTACAAAAGGGATGTTGCTAACTTGTTTTTACATTCTAAGTCAGTAACATTTGAATCCTAAAAAAATTCTTATAGCTTTAGATATATAATTTAAGTTCTGTACGTTACTATTAGCTGGATCCTAAAATTTAATTTTAATTATCAGGGATTTAAGGGGAAGGTATGTAGTATAAAAGCCTTTGACCCTGTAGGTAGGAGAACGTTTCTAGTATGGAATAGTCTATGCTGAACTTGGCATCCTCTAAGAATCGACTCTTTTAAAGGAATTTAGGAGTCTTAAGTTTGGTTACTTGTTGAATATTATTTAATAAATATTTGCGTAGTGATCAAAAATATTTAACAAGTAATTTGAGCAAATTTGTATGAATTTTAATGAAATGAACTTACCGATAGAGATATTAGGTAACTTAACGCGTATGGGAATTCTAATTCCGACAGAAATCCAAAAACAATCTATTCCAAAAGCGCTACAAGGATTAGATATACTAGCTTCTAGTCAAACCGGTTCTGGAAAGACCCTTGCATATTTATTACCGGCAATCACAAAAATTTTACAAGAAAAGGCAAAAATATTAGTATTGGTTCCTACCCGGGAATTAGCGGTGCAAGTTTGCATGGCACTTAACAAAACTGCCGGAAGAATAAAAATTTTAGGGGCAGCAGTTATTGGAGGGGAGTCCTTTGGGAAGCAGGTATCGAAGCTAATGACTAAACCAGATGTGATAGTTGCTACCCCTGGTAGATTAATTGATCATTTAACTCGCAAAACCTTAAACCTTAGCGATTTTAGATATTTAGTTCTAGATGAAATGGATAGAATGCTCGATATGGGAATGAAAGAACAGATTGACCAGATAAATAAATATTTACCGGCGAGCAGGCAAGTTTTAATGTTCTCTGCAACTATGCCTAATCATATAGTGGAAGCTTCACATAAATATTTAAATAACCCTCATAAAATTACTATAGGAAAAGTTAATAAAGCCGCTCCTGAAATTGACCAACAATTTATTGAAATAAAAGAAGAGCTTAAGTACATTGAACTTGATAATCAATTATCTTCCCAAGAGGGGACGATAATAGTTTTTGTTAAAACCAAAAGAGGAGCAGATAAGTTAGCCAGAAATTTAAAAAGTAATGGTCATAAAGCGGAAGCAATTCACGGTGATCTAAATCAAGGAAAAAGAACAAAAGTGCTTGATGCTTTCCGAAAAGAAAAAACTCGTATTTTAGTGGCAACAGATGTAGCAGCAAGGGGTCTTGATGTTGATCATATAAAATATGTATTTAACTATGACTTACCTTCATGCCCTGAAGATTATTTACATCGTATAGGTAGAACAGGTAGAGCCGGTGCTAAAGGGTTTGCCATATCATTCGTATCTGGTGCAGATATTATGCGCAAAAAAGCTATTGATAGATTAATAAACAAAGGTCTCTCTACTAGAGAAGTTTTTAAATCCTCTACAAAAAATCGGGAAAGTAGTTATAAAAAAAGATCATCTGATACTTTTCAATCAATATCTAATAGAAAACAAGGAACAAAAGAAAATAACAAGCAAGTTGGTTATAAAACTAATACAGGAATCTCGTTTTCCAAGAAAAAGAAAAAATCCGGTCAAAAAAAAGTAGCTTAAATTATTTCCTTGAACTGGTGAAATAATTATTATACAATTATGAAGACTTAAATAATAATTTTATTTAAAGGTGGGTTTTGCCCGCCTTTTTTATTGTGAGCATATTAAACTGCAAATGGAAGAAAAAATCAGATTACTATTAGAACCTGTTATTGATTCCCTCGGGCTTGAGCTTGTCAAGTTAAGTTTTCAAGGAGGAAGCAGAAAAGTACTTGAAATTCTAATTGATCGTAAAGACGGCAATAAAGTACAAGTTAAAGATTGTAGGGAAGTTAGCAAAAACGTTTCAGCTATTCTAGATGTTGAAGATATAATTAAAGATAAATATTTTCTTGAAGTGGCCTCGGCTGGCATAGAGAGACCATTAGTCAAGTTGCAGGATTTTGAAAGATTTTTAGGAAGAGAAATTAAACTAAAATTAAAAGAACCTCATAATGGTAAAATTAGTTTTAAGGGAAAGTTAATCGAAGTAAAAGGAAAAGAGATAACAATAAAATCAAAAAATGTTCAATTGGTTTTTGCTTATGATAATATCAAGGGAGCTAATTTGGTTTTAACCGATGAGGAATTTAGACAATTATTAAAAGGGATGAAATAAGTAATTATTAGTTATATTATAGGAGAATTATCGGAATGAGTAACATAGGTAATGCAGAAATCCTGCAGATAGTTGAAGCAGTATCCAGGGAACGCGGAATACCACGAGCAAATTTAATTGATGCAATGGAACAAGCCGTGCAAGTAGCCGGCCGTAAAAAGTATGGTCATGAGCATAATATCAAGGCAGAAATTAATCATAATACTGGTGAAATTACACTATATCGAGTTCGTAAAGTGGTAGACAAAGTTGAAAATACATTTACGGAAATTGCTCTTTCTGATGCTATGTCTATTAAGCCTGATGTTAAAATTGATGAAGAAATCTTAGAAAAATTACCTCCAATTGATTTAGGTAGAGTTGCAGCTCAAACAGCAAAACAAGTAATAGTACAAAAAGTAGGAGAAGCGGAACGTTTACGTCAGTATGAAGATTATAAAGATCGCAAAGGTGATATTTTAAACGGTACAGTTAAAAGAATAGAATTCGGTAATATTATTGTTGATGTGGGAAGAGCAGAAGCAATACTTGGAAGGGATCAGCAGATAAGAGGCGAAATATTTAAAATCAATGATAGAATTAAAGCGTTTGTTCTTGATGTCAGACCTGAAATGAAAGGTCCTCAGATATTTTTATCCAGAACAAATAATAAATTTCTGGAAAAGTTATTTGAGATGGAAGTTCCCGAAATATACGATAATATTATTGAAATAAAAGCAATTGCCCGGGAACCGGGTTCTAAAGCAAAAGTGGCAGTATTTGCTGCTGATGTTAGTATTGACCCTGTGGGATCTTGTGTTGGAGTTAGGGGAAATAGGGTACGTGCGATTACTAATGAATTACATGGAGAGAAAATTGATGTAATATTATGGGATAAAAATGTAGCTCAATTTGTAATTAATTCAATGACGCCTGCCCAAATTTCAAAAATTGTTTTTGATGAGGGAAAAAGAAAAGTGGAGATAGTAGTACCGGATGATCAACTTAGTCTTGCTATTGGTAGACGCGGTCAAAATGTACGCCTAGCATCTAAAATTACCGGTTGGACAATTGATGTAATGACCGAAGAACAAGAATCAAAAAGGAGAACAGAAGAGTTTACTAATACTACAGAATTATTTATTAAAGGACTGGGTGTAGAAGAAGTTTTAGCGCAGTTATTATCAGCAGAAGGTTTTACGACTATAGATCAGATTGCCAGTACCGATAATACACTTCTTGAATCCATACAAGGTTTTGACCAAAAATTGGTAAAAGAACTGAAAAACCGTGCTATAAAATATATTGAAACTCAGAATGAAAAAATTATTAACGATCTAGAGCAACTCGGTGTGGAACAAGAATTAGTAGATGCTCTTGATCTTGCACCCGAATATATACTAAAATTAGCTGAGTACGGAGTAAAAACTATTGAAGATCTGGGAGAAATGTCAGTCGAAGAATTTAGAAATATTGTTCCGGAAGATCACATGGACACTAAGGACATAGAAGAATTAATCAGTTTTGCGCAGTCCCAAAGTAAATAGCTTGGTGGAATTAAGGGAGTCTTAGGTATACCGTGTAACTGACTAGTTTTTTTCACAAAAATATAAAGTATTTAGATTTTAACATGACAGATAATAAAGACATAGAAGACAAAGCAACAAAAAAGTTAACTCTTGGGGGGGGGAAACTTACCTTAGGGAAAACCACTTATCCTAGAAGTTTGCCGAGGACAGTAAGTTCTTCAGGATCTACTGTTGTTGTAGAAGTTAAACGTGGTAGAGTAGTCACTTCTGGAGTGAATCTCATGAACGAGAGTGAAACTACTTCTACTGATGACTTACAACTAACTAGAAGGCTATCTATACTTCAAAAAGCACGTGAAGAGGATAAAGCTGATGAAAGTAAAATTAGTACACTTTCAAGGATTGTTGAAATTAATCAGTCTGTGTCGGTAGAAAAAGAATTAGATAACTTATCTCCAAAAGAAAATGTTAAACCTTTAGACTTAGAGGGTACCGATAGTATTAGAGCTGACAAAAGGGATTTAGCATTAAAACCTAATAAACAAAAGCTGCTTGAAGATGAAGAAGAGTTTGACAAGAAAAAATTAGAAGACGCTAAAGCTTTAATTAAACAGAAGGTTATAGAACCTAGAAAAATTAAAAAATCTGATATTTTTAACCTATTAAGTGAAGATTCCGGAGACGTTCCAACTAAAACCAGAAGTTTAGCTTCTATCCAGCGTGCTAAGGCAAAACAAAGGCGTAAAAATGATAACTTGGATGGTAAAAAACAAGATAAAGTTTACAGGGAAGTGATCATACCGGAAGTTATTACTGTATCTGAATTATCAAACAGAATGACGGAAAGAGTCACCGATGTTATAAGAGAACTAATGAAACTAGGAGTTATGGCCACAGCGAATCAGTCAATTGATGCTGATACGGCTGAACTTGTTGTTACTACTTTTGGTCACTCTGTTAAAAGAGTACAAGAGTCAGATGTAGAAAATATCCTTAATAATGAAGAAGATAGACCTGAGGATCTAAAACCAAGAGCTCCTATAGTTACAGTAATGGGGCATGTTGATCATGGTAAAACCTCTCTTTTAGATGCTTTAAAATCGACTGACGTGGCAGCAGGTGAGGCAGGTGGAATAACCCAGCACATAGGGGCTTATAGTGTTAAAATGACTGACAATAGAATGATTACTTTTATTGATACTCCGGGTCATGAAGCTTTCACTGAAATGCGAACAAGAGGAGCAAAGGTTACTGATATTGTAGTATTAGTAGTTGCAGCCGATGATGGAATTAAAGCTCAAACCGTTGAAGCAATAAGTCATGCTAAAGCAGCTGCTGTTCCTATAATATTGGCAATTAACAAGATTGATAAGCCGGATGCAAATATTGAAAAAGTTAAAAACGAGTTATTACAGTACGGGTTAGTTCCTGAAGACCTTGGTGGCGATGTAGTAGTGGTTCCAGTTTCTGCGAAAGAAAAAAAGAACCTTGATAAGCTTGAAGAGGCAATTTTACTGGTTGCAGAAATGGAGGACCTAAAAGCAAATTCTAATACTGTAGCTTCCGGTGTAGTGATTGAGTCAAAAATAGATAAAGGGCAAGGAGTAATTGCTAGTGTTTTAGTACAACGTGGTACCTTAAAAAATGGTGACCTGATAGTTGCTGGAACAACTTATGGTCGTATTAAGAAAATGAATAATGACAAAGGCAACCAAGTCTTGGAGGCACTTCCTTCGTATGTAGTTGAAATTTTTGGTCTGAATACTGCTCCGTCAGCAGGGGATTTATTTAATGTCGTTATGACAGAAAAACAAGCTAGAGATATCACCGAATATAGAATTCGAAAATCAAAAGAAAATAAAGTTACCGCTTCCAAAACTAGCCTAGAAGATTTATTCCAAAAAGCTTCCGGTGATACTAAGATCAAAGAATTGCCGATAATTATTAAAGGTGATGTTCATGGTTCAATTGAAGCTATAATTGGCAGTTTAAATAAAATTATTAGTGACGAGGTAAAACTAAGAATCATTCATCAAGGTGTTGGGGCTATTACCGAATCTGATGTTACCCTTTCTAAAGCAACTGGAGCAATAATTCTTGGTTTTAATGTCAGATCAAATACAGCAGCCAGAGCCGATGCGGAGAAAAACAAGGTTGATATTAGATATTATTCAATAATATATAATTTAATTGACGATATTAAAGCCATCATGAGTGGTATGCTATCGCCTGTAATTCGTGAGATTTATATCGGTTCCGTTGAGATCCGTGAAGTGTTTAATGTCTCCAAAGTAGGTAAAGTTGCCGGAAGTTATGTAACAAAAGGTATAATTAAAAGGGGTGCAGGTGTTAGATTACTTCGCGATAATGTAGTTATTCACGAAGGTAAACTTAAAACCTTGAAGCGTTTTAAAGAAGATGTAAAAGAGGTAAATGAAGGCTTTGAATGCGGTATTGCTTTTGAAAATTATGATGATATTAAAGTAGGGGATTTGGTAGAGGTATTTGAAATTGTTCAAGAGCAAAAGCACCTTTAAGCTTAAAGATCGAGAAAAACCGCAGTCACAACGGCAACTTAAAGTATCTCAGATAATAGGGGCTGCTATAATTGACTGTCTTATGAAAGGAAAAGGGATAGATATGAGGCTTATTCCGATACCTTTAACAATTACTAAGGTTAATATCACTCCTGATCTAAAAGTTGCCAATTGTTACTTTTTACCCTTTAATACAAAATTATCAGAAGAGGAGATTTTAAAAGCACTTGAAGAATCAAGATATATCATTAGGCAGTATGTGACAAAAGAGATAAATTTAAAATATTCGCCTGAAATTAGATTTTTTTATGATCAAGCCTTTGAAAATGCAGCTAAAATTAATCTATTGCTTAATAAATTATAAATATTAAACTATCAATAACAGCTTTACTACTTAGTTCAATTTATATTAAGAGAAATATTAAGTAGCTTGGAGGCTCCTTAAATTATATTCTATCTCTAGTAGCAATCACCTTTGAAATGTCTTTTTTATTAGTTGGTTTAAAACGTTTTGAACTTAGCTTTCTTGGAATTTTTTGGTAATAATAGAAAGCGAAGTACTAACTCCCTCTTAAATTTAATGATAATTTTATAATTAAATGAATTTTGCATGTATTTTTAGATTTACTCACCTTTTTTTACAAAAGGAATATGTTTTGTCTATAAAAACGCCTATATTTACCTTTTCTAGCTTGGTTTCTTAATAAGGCGGCTGCTTAATTATTAATCGTTCAGTAAAATACTTATATAGGCTTTTGATTTAAGATCTTTAAAAAACTTTTCAGCTTTCTTAGACATTTTTTGATTAGATAAAAAGCTTTTAACTTTATTAATTTCATCCCCTGATACGGAAGCTTTTTTTGTGCAAACTAAAACTAGTTTAAACTTATCATCTTCTTGATAAATGTTACTCCAACTATTTTCATTTGTATCTAAGATAACAGATTTTGTTTTATCTCCTAAATCCTTTAATTTACGTTCAATTTTTTCGCCACTTGCAAAATCAGCATATAATTTATTTTCTATTTTGTTACAATCTGTAGGGGTCTTCTGAAGTTTTTGCATTTTATTTAAGTTTTTATCATCAGAATTAAGGGAAGTAAATATCCAGGCTGTAATATTAAAATCTTCATATCCGCTATTAATTACTGCTACATCTAGTTCTTTAGGGCTAACTGAAATTGAATTAGAAAGACTACTAACAATATTGTATTTAATTAATTCACTTTTTATTTGTTTCTTGAAACTATCTGCATTTATGCCTAGCTCTTTCATATATTGGAGCAAATAACCCTTAGGCATTTTATTCCTCTCTTCGATAGTTAATATTGCACTATTGATTTCTGGTTCAGAGATTTTAATTCCTGTTTTTTCTGCATGTTGATTTAATAATTCTTCATCAATTAGAAGATTTAGAACGTTTTTGTTTAACTGCTTATCGGTAGTAAGATCGGAATTATCTACTTTGTTTAAAGCAATAATCATTTTTTTTCTTGCAGTAAATTCGTACATCGTAATTGGTTTATCATTTACGATAGCCACTATATCTTGCTGTTTTGCAAAGACGTTTACTGAAAAGAAGAAAATAATTATACTAATTAAATATTTCATAAATTAATCTCACATGTTTAAGACTTTTAATCCGATAGCAAAAGTTTTGCTACTATTCTTTTTGATCCCTCTACTTTTGTCATGGGTAAAGTTATCATAAAAGCGTCCGGTAATACTAACACAGTCCATGATATATGTCACCTGTATACTTCTATTTAACAACCTGGTTTTTTTTGTTATATCAAATTGCGTGCCAGTATCAACTTTTAATGTTTCGAATATCTGGTAACCTACACTTAAACTAATCTGGCTAACCTTATTTTCAGGAAATACTAAACCATCATCCGAATAATATTTTGAGATATTATTTAATTTGGAGAAGGATAAGGTAGTAGTTAGCTTTTTTGAATTAGTTGTAACACCCACTTCATCTCTTATTGGGTTTAGCTTTTTATCTTTTCTAAATCTATAATATAACTTCAGATTATTAGCTATATCGATTGATGAGCTCCCCACATAATCTTTATTACCTTTTGCATTAATGTTGTTCTGATAAATTAACTGACCTAAGAAGACATCCAAATAATATTGTTCGAAAAGTAAAGAGCCATTAATTCCGTAACTGAATCTTTTACCATAATCGTGATAGTCTATACCGCTAAACTTATTGGGACTAAATAGATTATATTCGGATAATTCATATTTGCTTATATCAATAAGAGCAAATTTCTCAAAATCTTTATTGTAATTTTTACCGATAAAAGCAGTTGCAATCGGTTCTATTTTAGCTGTTACAGCCCCAAAGATGTCCCGTACTAAGGGGTAACGCCATTTTGCATGAAATTCAGGAATATTTCTAGCCCATACCTTTTCTTTTTCCGTATTGGGTGAAAAATTATTAGAACTATACCAATATAAATCACTTCTATTAGCTAAAGCAAGGTTGAATAAATGTCCGTTTGAAGTTATTATTTTTTTACTTAACGTTAATTCCAAAGCGTTTCTTGCTAATTGTCTTTCATAATCTTCGTTATAAGCTATGGAGTTATTTTTGAGTCGAAAAAGGGTAGTTTCCTCTTCATCTATAGCTATTACTTTTTGTACTCTAACTCGTGGAAAGACGATTGGAGCTTTATTCTTTTTATCACTTGCTCTGAAACCTTGAAATGAGTATCCTTCAAGGGAAAGATAATCAGTTTTATCTACCTTATTTGCATAAACCTTTGACTCCAGGTAGCTTGCATAATTTTCAAAATCATTGACAAGATACGCTTTATCGGAAGCTCTATTTAAGTTAAAACCATAATTAATTTTATCTTTATAAAAATTACCGTTGGCGAATATAGTATATCTGTGAGGTTTTGAATGCTTTTCTCCTTTGTAGTATGGATGATGGCTATAACTACCTTTTACTTCATAACTACCGTATTGAATAAGGTGCCTGAGTTCTCCATGAAAAATCGTATGGCTTTTTGATATATGGGGACTTACGGTAAGGTCTAGATTAGGTTTGGCCCTAAAATATATTGGTAAAACAAATTTACTTCTAGTAATTTCAGGAATTAGGAGTCCTGATTTTGCATCAGCCGCCGGCGTCGGATGGAAAAAATAGGGAAAATAGGCTACGGGAAGACCGAAAACCTCAAAAAACATGTTTTTATACGTTATTCTTTGTTTTTCATAATCTATATCCGTATCTTTTGCTCTCATTTGCCAAATAGGTTTATTTGCACAATAAACTTTACACGGGCTAAAAACTGCTTTATACAGCCCAAATTTATTTGTATCATTTCTAGTCCCATATGCGGCCATTACCAGGGAATCATCAGGCAGTTTCAAAAGGAATTCATCGATCAGTGCCTTTTTGAGTTTGTCTTTTAACACTGCTCTTTGTCCGGTAGCGATTCTTCCTTGCTCATCTTTAATTCTGATATTGCCTTCAGCAAATAATACATCTTTTTTGATATCGTAATATAGGCTATCGGCTCTTAGTATGTAGGGTCCCATAGAAACATAAACATTGCCGTTTGCTGCTAATGTTTCAGAATTATCATCGTATTTTATAAGATCAGCCTTTAATGTAACTAAGTCGTTTTCTGCTACTTTCAGACCTACCGCATAACTATTTTGTGCAGTGCAAAAAATGATTAGAACTAATAAAAAATTGCCAAAAGACTGCATTTAAATTAATTTAAAACTAATTATAATTAAAAAAGCCTATTATAGAGGCTGATTTAATATTAGTAAATGATAGTAATAAATATTATGCTTAATATTAATGATTTCAATAATGATATGCCTGCCGGCAAAAATGAATTTTCAGTAACTGAGATATCAAATAAAATTAAATGGCTACTTGAAAATAATTTTTCTACCGTTCGGATCAAGGGGGAAGTGTCAGGTCTTAAAATTGCTTCATCAGGACATGGGTACTTTAATTTAAAGGATACAAATGCTGTTATAGCTGCAACCTGCTGGAGGCATTGCCTTTCTAGAGTTAAATTTTCTCTTGCCGAAGGGTTAGAAGTTATTGTTACCGGGAAAATCACTTCTTACGCTGGTCAATCAAAATATCAGATTGCAGTAGAATTGATTGAACCGGTAGGAGTAGGAGCTTTTATAAAAATTTTGAGTGAGAGAAGACAAAAATTAGAAGAAGAAGGGTTATTTAAAGAAGAATATAAAAAAAAGATCCCTTACTTGCCAAAAAAAATAGGGGTTATTACTTCCTTAACCGGTGCAGTTATAAAAGATATTATTCATAGAATTACCGATAGGCTCCCTGTCCATTTATGTATTTGGCCTGTAACTGTTCAAGGAGCAAACGCTGCTAATGAAATTACTACTGCTATAAATGGTTTTAATTTATTAGAAGAAGAACTAAAACCGGATGTGATAATTATAGCAAGGGGAGGAGGGTCAATAGAAGATCTATGGCCATTTAATGAAGAAATAGTAGTACGGGCTGCTTTTAATTCATCTATCCCTATAATATCTGCTGTAGGTCATGAGACTGATTATACCCTGCTCGACCTTATTGCTGACCTAAGAGCTCCTACCCCTACTGCTGCGGCTGAGTTTGCTGTTCCGGTTATTAGCAATTTAAAATATAAAGTGAGTTCATTATATAATAATATAGAAAGACGAGTTTCTACATTATTGAAACATAAAGCTCACATTTTGAGTAATTACAATCGATTATTACAATATCCAGTAAACTATTTAAATTATAATATACAAAAACTGGATGATTTAGGTTTTAGGTTAACCGGCTCGCTACCAAACTTGTTAAAGCAAAAAAATCTTGCTCTTCAATACTTTCCTTATTCTCGTTTTAAACCGACAAAAATAATATATTATAAATATCTGCAATTAAATCATTTACAAAATAATCTGTTAGTCAAAAAAACTACCTTGTTAAATCGATTTGAGCATAAACTATCAATCAATAGCTCTATTCTAGCTAGCCTAGATTATAATAAAGTACTAGCTAGAGGTTACGCTATGTTAAAAGATCATCGTAATAATTATATTTCTACAGTATCAGAGGCTCAATCTTCTAAACACATAACAGCTAACCTTAAAGATGGGCAGGTTAAGCTATCTATTTTTAGCGGCTTTAACAATAGTTAATTTATTACTCGAGCTATATAATAAATATAAAAATGTAATTTTTAACCGGCATTACCTATCGGCCTTTATTACTTGATTTTTGGTGAGAGAAGTAATAAAAGGAGGGTTATTCATTCTGCTAGCTACCTCTTCGTAACTTAGCCAGCGATGCTCTTTTTCTAAAATTTTAATACGTAAGTCTTCTAGTTGTTTGTCGACACTAGAGGTAGTCATTAAGGATACAGCGGTGTAGTGGAAGCCTTCAAATTTTATTTTCAGTTTTGTACAAATCTTTTCTAATGATTCCAGGTTATTTAGTTGATCATCAATAAATACTATTTTTTTAGGATAGTAATTTTTTTGGCGTAAGATATATTCCAAGGTTTTAGCCTTATCTACTTCTGCTGTTAAAATAATTCCGGCCTTTAGCATTGGAGTACCGTGCATACTTTTTAATTCATTTATGGGTAATTCTCCATGAAGCGGTGTTAAATTAGTAAAGTCAATTCCTACACTCTGTAATTCTTTTATCCGTAAATCTTCCATTTTTTCTATAATGCCAAATTTACCAGTTGCAAGAGAGGTTAAAGCAACTGTTGGGATATTTTTATTTTTTAACTCAGATAGTACAGTCATGATATTAGTATCTACTAGACGCCATTTGGCTGATGATACTGCGATACTGCGTAAAAACTTGAACTCTTCTTCTGAAGATCTTAGCTTTAGGTCCTGCCATAATTGCCTGCGATAAGGATTTCTATTAAGGCTGTATTCATCGGTAGGCATGATCAGTACGTGATCTACATCAAATATAACTAGAGTATTTGAATCCATATTCTTAATACTAGATTCAAGAAGTTGAAAATCGGTAATTTCGGTTATTTGGGCATATGTGGTCATATTTGTTGCTGCAAAAATATATAAAGTAATTAGCCAAATAATATTTTTCATAAAAACTATTTTTAGAATAAATTACGAATATTATTTAAAATTATAGTTTAATTTTAAATATAAATTAGTAATACTAAAAGAATAAACCGAAATCAAAATAAATATTTTAGATGTACAATAGTCAGACGTCTCATTCATTAAGCTCAGAGCAAAAAGAAGCAATTGGATTATTATCTGTAGGAACTTTTCTTGAATATTTTGATTTACTACTGTATGTCCATATGGCAGTTCTCCTTAACGAGCTTTTCTTTCCCAAGGCAGACCCTTTCACTGCAAGCTTACTTTCCGCCTTTGCTTTTTGTTCTACCTACGTTTTAAGGCCTTTTGGAGCACTAATTTTTGGTTATATCGGCGATAATATAGGTCGTAAGGCTACTGTTATCATAACTACAATGATGATGTCTTTATCCTGTATATTGATGGCAAGCCTACCAACCTACTCGCAAATAGGAATTACTGCTTCCTGGCTGGTAACTATATGCAGAATGGTACAAGGTTTATCTGCTATGGGAGAAGTAACAGGAGCAAATATATATATTACTGAGATCACTAAGCCGCCGATACAATATCCGGCCGTAACAATTACATCAATTTGTAGTGCTCTTGGAGGAGTATTTGCTTTAGCGGTTGCCACGTTTGTTACATCCTTTAATTTTAACTGGCGTATCGCTTTTTGGGTTGGGGCATTAGTAGCAATTGTCGGTGCAGTTGCGAGAACGAGGCTTAGGGAAACTCCTGATTTTGCAGATGCAAAACGTAGAGTGAAAAATGCTTTAGCACAAATTAAACGAGACCCAAATATTTTAAAAGAAAATGTTATCTGGACTGAAAAGGTAAATAAGAAAACGGCTCTTTCATTATTTTTTATAGAATGCTCATGGCCGGTATGCTTTTACCTTGCATATATGTATTGCGGAAATATCCTTAAAAATTTATTTCATTTTACTCCGGAACAAGTAATTCACCAAAATTTTATTGTGTCATTAATCCAACTGTTTGCTTGGGTAGTGTTATCATATTTAAGTTATAAAATATATCCTTTAAAAATTGTAAGAGTTAGGCTAATAATATTTACAATATTTATCCTATTTTGCCCATATTTTCTTGATAATATCCAATCTCCTTTCCAAATGTTGCTGATTCAGTCAGTTATCGCTGTATTTGGATACATGGGAACGCCTGCTATGCCAATTTTTTACAAGCGCTTTCCAGTTTTTAAACGTTTTACTTATACAACCTTTGCATATGCATTATCCCGTGCTTTTGTATACATAGTTACTGCCTTCGGGCTAGTGTATTGTTCAGAATATTTAGGTAATTGGGGAATTTTAGTTGTTGTAGTTCCGACGGCAATTTCATTTATTTACGGTTTAAATCATTTTGAGAAATTAGAGAAAGAAGATTTTGATCGCTCCCAAAAGGGCGGGAATGTTCTTCATCAAGCAACTTAGGGTTTATATATTTAGCACATAAATGAACAATTTGTTTTTCAGCATCAGGGATATTAAGGTACACCGCAAGAACTAAAAAAGTACTTATAGTTTCTTCCACTATTTTATGAATCTTCTGGGGGGTCTTAACGCTGATAGTTTGTATATTGTGTAATCTATCAAATAGTTTAATTAAAAGAAGATCATATTTCTTTTGGAGCCACAGAGATTTAACCATTTCTGCCGAGCTAATTTTTTCACCCGCTACTTTAATCCAGCTAAGATCCGCTACTTGGCTTGCGACTAATGGGCCAAATTCAGTCTGAATCATTTCAAAGGT
This sequence comes from uncultured Rickettsiales bacterium, assembly GCA_903828265.1. Taxonomy (GTDB): domain Bacteria; phylum Pseudomonadota; class Alphaproteobacteria; order Rickettsiales; family Rickettsiaceae; genus Megaera. Next base: position 12,823 of record CAIKLL010000030.1, on the reverse strand, counting down.
GAGATCCGTATCTTCGATAGTATCGTGTAATATACTCGTAATAATTATATCTGTCCTAAATAAGTAATCAGAAATCATGTACGCTACTTCAAGTGGATGGGAATAATATGGTTCTCCTGACTCACGCTTCTGTACCCCGTGATACTTTTTAGCATAATAGATTGCCTTTTTAATTTCTAATAAGTTAATTCTGTTTTTGGTTTTTTCACTTAAAGAAATAAGCTTTGTAATTAACCTCTCAGAATAAAAGCAATTTTCATACTTGGTAATCCAGGAATTATTTTTTTCCATTGACCTTACCTTAACCTGTTTATTCCTATAGTATCATAAATAACCTCTTTGTTGGTATATAAGGTTAATCTTTAAACTGTCAGAATATGCTTAACCTAGTGAAATTTTACCATTAGGGAAATAAAGTTAATGGCATAAGCTCTTATTATAATCTATTGCTTTGGACTTAATCCCTACACAATCAAGTATTGAATGAAATATATTGCTTTGATCTATTTTAAGGCCGGTTTTTTTACTAGCATTGATAAATTTATCGAGGTTATTTTTTTTAGCTAAAAACTTTTGAGATGCCCAAATTATTAAAGGTATATGTTTTTGTTCTACCGGGGCTAGTTCGAAAGGGTAGGAATGAGCATATATTCCGTTTTCTCCTAAAGACTCGCCATGATCAGAAATATATATAAGAATTGAATTAGTTTCTTCCAATATTTTGATCAATTCTGATAAGAAATAATCCGTGTAAACTATTGTATTATCATAAGAATTACCTAATTTTTCTGTATCTAAACACTCATTTGTAGAATAGTAAAGTTGGTCATTTATACATGTAGGATTAAAAATTTTGAACTCATTTGGGTACCTTAAATCGTATAATCTATGACTACCTATGGTATGAAGGACTACCATATTAGATTTATTTTTATTTTTGATTAACATCTCCTGAACGAAAGGTATCAAATCAGTATCGTAATTGTTACCGGTATTGGAAATTCTTATATCATCGCTGAAAATGCTTCTAGAAGCTTCTGCAGCAATTAAATTAATTAATTTATACCTGGTACCTTGATTAGAAAACCAATAAGTTTCAAACTTTAGTTGATCAAACACCTTAATAAAGGAGGATAAATGATAATATCCTTCTTTCTTCATTATGCTTTGTATCCCTAAAGGGGTATTGGTAGCTAATGAATATGCCTCTTTATAAGTAATGAGGTTCTGCAGATGAGCCAAATTCGGTGTCGTATTCCTTTGGTAACCGTTGATTCCCCACCTATCTGCGCGCGCCGATTCTCCGATAACTAATATTACATTTAAATTTTTCTGATCACTCGGATCAATCTCAAAATTAAAAACCTTATTTATATTTTCGGCAGGATTAGTATTTTTGTAGAGTGAGAGGTAATTTCTTAAACTTATAATGTAATTAAATGGCATAAATGAGCATAAAGCATTACTTAAGTAACGGAAAGTATGAATATTAGCCGGTAAAATAAGTATATTAAAGATTAAGCCGGTTATTAGGAATACCCCTATTATTAGGATATCTTTGGCTTTATGGCGTAGTAGGGTAGTATGCTTTGTTATTAGCCAAAACAGGATGCATGGTATAATTCCAGTGAGTACAAACCAAATAAGAAACGAGACGTTAAATAATTCAGAAACTTCCCTAGTATCGGTGTGTATCACACTCTGAATTAAAGTACTAGAAATAACAATTTTATAATAAAATTTAAAGTAATTAATTATACTAGCTATTAGTAGGTAGAGATAAACCAAGGATGAAAAAAGCATACCAGGCATCACTAAACCTATTAATGAGATAAGTAAAAACGAGCATAATAGGAATATAGCTATACTTGCAAACTCTTGAGATGTATTAAGAAAATATGCTTCTTTTAAAAATAAATAATTAGCTGCAAGAAAAAATAAACCGGGAACGATTTTGATCATTCAAATTAACGCCAAATTCTGTATTTAATTAACTGATTTTTTGCCCAACAAAGTAACATTTATATCCTAAATTAGTTAGCATTTTTTTATCTAAAATATTTCTAAGGTCAATAATATAGGGGTTATTTAATTTCAGTAGAAGTTTTGCATAATCGATTTCCGCAAACTCAGGCCATTCAGTGGCTACAATTATAGCATCAGCACCATGCGCTGCCTCAACAGCAGAAGTACCACAAACCAGTTTATTGCCGAAATATTTGTAGGCATTTGGCATACCTTGCGGATCATAAGCTTTTACCTCGGCGCCGTTTTCCCAAAGCAAATTTATCAATTCGATTGCCGGGCTGCTTCTTAAATCATCAGTGCCAGCTTTATAACTTAAACCTAAAATAGTAATTTTTTTCTCCTGCACATTACCGCCAAGAAATTTTTTGATTTTTTCTACTATTAACCTCACTCTCTTTTCATTTGCTTTAATAACAGCATCTAAAACAAGAAAATCGGATTTTACTTGAGTGGTTAAATATTGAAGAGCTAAAATATCTTTTGGAAAACAGGATCCGCCAAACCCAGGACCTGCTTTTAAAAAATCAGAGCCTATTCTTTTATCAAGACCTATACCAGTAGAAACTTGATTTATATTTGCACCAATAATCTCGCATAAATCAGCCATCTCGTTAATAAATGCAATTTTACAAGTTAAAAAGCTATTTGAAGCATACTTTATTAATTCGGAAGTTATCAGATCAGTTTCCAGAATCGGTATTCCTCGGTCACGAAGCGGTTTATATATCTGTTTTAGGGTTTCCAACGCTAACCCAGATTCGTAGCCTATAATAATTCTATCCGGATATAAAAAATCATGTACTGCCGAGCCTTCCCTCAAGAACTCCGGATTAGACACTATAGGGTTATTAAAACCATTTTGTTCCAATAACTCTTTAACTTTTTTACAAGTTCCTGGTGGTACGGTAGATTTAATAACAAATACGCAATCTGGATTGGCATATTCCGCGGCATTAAGAGCGGCTTCAAAAATATATTGTAAATCTGCATTTCCGTTATTTCCTTGAGGAGTCCCTACGGCAATAAATATTGCTTCTGATTCATAGATCGTCTTATCGTACCCACATATAAAATTTAGCCTATCTGTATTTCCATATTTAGTTAAATATTCTTCTAATCTATCTTCAAAAATTGGGACTTCCAAATTTTTTAGCTTATTAATTTTTACTTTGTCAATATCAAGGCAAGTGACAGAATGGCCTAAATGGCTCATCATTACGCTAGATACTAGTCCTACGTATCCACTACCAATAAATGTAATTTTCATTAATACTCTGCAGATTATTCAGTCTTACTATCAATTTAAGGCTACAGATTACTCTAAAATTAACAAAAGTAAAATAAAAACTACGCTAACAAGGTTGATGGCTTGTAAGATAAAGGATGTTATACTATTGTGGTAATTAAACTAATTTCTTATTAAGCTAATGAAAGCCTTACGCACACTAATTATTTTAACCATGGTTTTTATTGTGGTCGTAAGTCTAGCTATTTACGGATTAAAGGCAGGAAAATTAAATACGCCCATTAATTATGCCTTACAATATTATTTTCAGTTAAAGAAAATTGATCCTGAAATCGGTTATCTAGCTTTTGAAGGCAATCAGGCACGGATAGATTCGATTGTCATATCAAGAAATGGTATCGAATTTACCTTAAATAATATCATAATTAATTATAATTTTGATCTAAATTATAAAGAATCCAGATTTTCTGCCGTTGTTCAGATAGATAAGGCAAGTGTTGCTGCTCCTGAGAATCAGCAGATTTCAACTAGTGAAGTAAAGATTTCTTATGAAAACTATTTTATAAAAAGTAAATCTAACCTTTGGTTATCCATAGACGATATTTTTTATAGAAATGCGCCTGCTAACGTTGCTAATACAATAGAACTGCAGAATGGAAAAGCCCAAATAGCATACTCGTTATCAAATAAACAATCTCAATATGATATCAACGTAAATTTTAAGGAGGAGGTAGCTTTTGACCTGCACGGTGAGGTTAATAATAATATTAATTTTATAGGAAATGTAAAAAATTTACCTATAACTATTTATAAACCTATTTATTACTTATACCCGAAGAATGACTTATTGATTTTCTTGAATGAATTTATCAAAGAAGGGATACTTGAATCTGGTGAATTTAGTGTTAATGTGGCAGAAGAAGACATTAAGAACAATAATTATAACGGAGAAAATATAAAAGGTTTTGTTAAAGTAAAGGATCTAAAGTTTGTTTACAATAATGAATTACCTCCTTTAACTAATATGCAAATTGATGTTTTGCAAAAAGGGATGGTTACAGACTTTATTATCAATAAAGCAAATTCGACTGGTATTGAAATTACTAATGGCTTGATACATATGGCTTGGCAAGGCCAGGAAAATACTAAATTATTGATTACTGCAAAAGCTCAAGGTCCTACTAGCGCTCTAAGGGATTTTATTACAGCCCACATTCATAAAATGCTGCAGCAGGCTGCTATTGATTTGACAAAATTTTCCGGAAAAGCAGATATTGATATAAAAATAGAAATCCCTCTAAAACCGGGTTCTAAAGACACTTATGATATAACTGCGAAAATGCCAAATACGGAGTTGTCTATTTTTGACAATAAAATTATCCTTAATAAAGGAAATATTTTCGGTAAATATAGCAGTGATAGACTTCAAATAACAGGTGCAGGCAAAATCAACGGTTTTGATTCTGAAATAGAGTTTATTCAAAATTTTGAAGATGAGACAGAATTTCATCATAAATTAAACATAATAACTAAGCTGCAATTTAGTAAATCTAGCAAAAAACCTCAAAAAATTGGTTTCGTAAAATTACTTGGCGGTAATTCAAAGTTAAATTTTGAATATATTAATATAAATGATGAAGGGAGAATTACTGTTAATTCTGATTTAAAGAATTTAGACCTATATTTTGATAAATTAGGGATTCACAAGAAACAAGGGGAGAAATCGAATTTTATTTTAAATGGGCTTTTAGAGTCCACTACAAAAGGAAAAATTAACTTTAAGGTTGATGGAGATAATAATCTTAATATCACCGGCTTGATAGATATTAATGAGGCCACTACTAAAATGATATTGGATAAAATTAATCATCGGCAAACCGAACTTTCTTCAAGTATAATAATCAGTAAAGGGGATTTTGATATAATTATTAAAGGTAAAACCCTTGATTTATCTAGAGCTGATATGTTCCAATTTCTTGAAAAAGAAAGGGATGCAGGCACCACTAAAATGCAACTTGCCGTAGATAAAGTAAAATTAAAAAACGATATTTTACTTAATGATTTAAAATTAAATTTTAAATGCACTTACATAAAATGTTACCAGGGTCAAATTGATGCAAAAATCGGTTCTAAAAAAGTTGAAATGAACCTTACCCAAGAAGGTAATTTAGAAAAATGGTTAGTAAAATCGGACAATGCCGGGGCTTTACTTAAAGGGATTGGAGCTTATGAAGATATGAGGGCAGGAAGTATGTTTTTGCTTTTAACAGCTAGTAGGAAAGAAATAGCTGCTGGCGAGGTAATTCCTATTATAGATGGAAAATTTGAATTTGAGCGTTTTGTTCTATATAATGCTCCTTCTCTTACCAAACTTGTATCTGTTGTTTCTGTTCCTGGCTTTGTTAACATGATTAGCGGTAACAAGGATATAATATTTTCTAATATGAAAGGCGAATTCAACTTTCAAAAAGGAATTTTACATATATCCCATAGCCAAGCAGTAGGGCCTTTTTTTAGTTTTACTATGCAGGGAGATGTAGATACGTCCAAGAGAACTACGGATCTTTCAGGGCAAGTTACACCTTCTCTTTATGGTTTAAGCTCACTTGTTGGCTATGTGCCGGTTATAGGAAAAATTTTTACTGGCGACAAAAAGCACGGAGGAATTATATCTGCACCTTATAGAATTAAAGGCTCTTATTAATTTTATAAAGTGTAGTAAAGAAATACTGCTAGGTAAATTTTAAAGTGATGTAGAGAGCAGTCTTGGTATTAAATAATTATGTAATAACAGACCATGTTCAGTAAGTCTTAACCTATTGCCTGAGGTAGTTATTAACCCTTTTGTGACGTAGTCATTTACAATATCATAATTAAAAACATCGATAAATCTTAGCTTTGTAAGTTGTAGTAGGGACTCTTCATTTACCCCGGTAGATAGTCTTGTTCCCATCATTATTAATTCCTCAGCTATTTCAGAGTTTGAAAGCCTTACATTGTTTTGAATGCCGTGACCTTGCAATTCCACAGAATTTAACCATTTATCCGGTTTGTGGGACATCATCACCGCTAATACTCCGGACCTATCATGAAGGCGGCTGTGAGCTCCAGGGCCTATACCTATATATTCGTCATAATTCCAGTAGCATAAATTATGGATACATTCCTCTCCACTTTTGGCATAATTTGATATTTCATAACGAGTATAATCATGCTCTTTAAGGTAGGAACTAGTCCATTCATATAAGGTAGCTGCTAAATCATCTGCTGGTAATGAAAGTTTATTATGGCGAAAAAGGTTAAAAAACGGCGTGCCTTTTTCAATGGTTAGCTGATAAAGAGAAATATGGTTACCTGCAAGCGTTAAAGCAAATTTTAGCTCTTCCTGCCATTTTTCAAGAGTTTGATCTGGGCGTGCATAAATTAAATCAAATGAGTATCTAGAAAAAATCTTGCTTGCCGATTCGATAGCCTTAATAGCTTCACTGCTAGAATGTTTTCTTCCGAGAACCGATAAATCTCTTTCATCAAATGCTTGTATACCAAGGGAAACTCTGTTGACTCCTGCTGATTTAAATTGCTTGAATTTATCTGTTTCAAAAGAGGTAGGGTTAGCCTCAAGTGTTATTTCGCAAGAATCGGAAATTGCGCCGATAGAAGCTATTTTATCTATTACACCTTGAACTACAAAAGGTTCCATAAGTGAAGGTGTCCCACCTCCAAAAAATATAGATTTAATTTCTTTGTCTTTAATTTTCCATGCAAAGTGTCCTAGCTCTTTTTCATAAGCTTTTAGCCATCTACTATGGTCTGTCTTACTTGCGATATAAGAATTAAAGTCGCAGTAGGGGCAAAGTGACAAACAAAAAGGCCAATGAACATAAATTGAAATAGTACTCATAACTCAATTATAAAAGGTACATGGTCGGATGGCCTTATCCAGTCCCGAGCTTCTTTAAGGGTAGTAATGCTTTTGAGCTGATGTTTTAGAGGTTGGGTTATCCATATATGATCTAATCTTCGGCCCCGGTTGGACTTCTTCCAATCTCTATTCCTGTAACTCCACCAGCTATATAGTTTTTCTTCCATATTAGTAAAAAATCTGGCGCTATCGATGAACTCGAATGAACTTTGGAGATTTATTAATAATTCCCGCTCAAGTGGTGTATGGCTTACTACGTTTTTTAACTGCGAACTAGACCATACATCATTCGCATGCGGAGCAATATTTAAATCACCGGCTAATATTATTTTATCGTTTTTATTTCGGTTGGTTAAAAACCAGTTTTGAACTGACTTAATATATTCTAGTTTATGCTTAAATTTAGGATTAATATCAATGTCTGGCTCATCCCCACCGGCCGGTACATAAAAATTGTGAACCTCGAGATCTCTTATTTTAGCAGAAATATGCCTTTTATCCTCATTATAAAAGCTAGAAGCAAAAATGTTATCAATAGGGTGTTTAGACAAAATTGCAACCCCGTTATAGGATTTCTCTCCCCTAAAAGCCATGTACTTGTAGCCTATCTTCCTAATTTCATCTTGGGGGAAGAGATCATCAGGTGTTTTAGTTTCTTGGAGGCAGATTATATCAGGATTACTGATCTTTGCAAAAGCAGATAGTAAATCTAGTCTAAGACGTAGCGAATTTATGTTCCAGGTTGCTATTTTCATATTTATTGTCTAATTTTCAAATAAAACAGCCCTTGCCTTCTGGATTTCTAACTCATTATTTTTCTGGTACTCCGAATTTTTAGAGCTAGAGATAAAACTGCAGCCCTTATACTCCATTTTTAAATATTCTGCAGTTTGCCAAAAAGGATATTCAAAGCCTTGTGGTAATAGGTTAGACGCCAAACTGCTGATGATAAATAGTTTCTTGCCATATAATTTACGCCCTAAATCTTTTCTGATATCCAGTAGGTCAGTTAAACGGTCCAAAAAAATTTTCATGGTAGCACTCATCGTATACCAATAAACAGGAGTAGCTAGTACAATTAGGTCATGTGTTATTATTTTCTCCATTAATGGTATAAAATCGTCATTCTTATTGTAATGGTCATAATCATAAATAGATATATCAAGAGATTTAAGATCGATAATTGGTATTTTATTATTCCCGATGATTGAATCTACTACTTTTCTCGTTTCGCCAAATGTTCTGGAACTGCCATGTATGATAATAGGGTTTGTCATGATTTTCGAAAGTCAATATTCTGCTATTATGATAATTGTTTAAATGAAATAGTATTTACTTACCAAGTGGAGGGGAAATTTTCCTATAAATCCTCAGCAATCCTATTTATAAATTTTTTAGCTATCCTAAGTAATTTTGCTTCCGGAGTCAAATTTTTTACCGCCCATTTTTTTATCCACGGTTCGGCTAGTTGCCACATATTAATCTCCGGATCTAGACTTTGTCCTATACCCTCTACGACTACAACGGTTTTCTGGAGGAGTAAAAGTTGGGGCTGCGTTTCCATACCAAATTCTTCAGTGATTTTGAATAGCTGAGCTAAAAGATTTCCTATCGAAATATTTTTAATCTGTTTGCCGATAATCGGTTCGGCTATTGCCCGGCACCGTTGGGCAAAAAGTTCTAAATTCGTATTTTTAGGGATATAGCCTATCCTATGATGAACACTTGCGACTAGTTTGTAATCTCGTTTTAAAAAAGCATATAATATTTCGGCAATAGCTAGCCTATCATCTTCTGACAAAATACCTATAATGCCAAAATCTATAAGTGCTATCTCGCCGTTTTTCTTTACAAGAATATTTCCAGGGTGCAAATCAGCGTGGAAAAACCCATCTCTATAGGCTTGATTAAAAAAGATAACTGCAATTTTAGCAGCAATCTCATCAGGATCTAATTTATTTTTGACCAGTTTTTCCCTGTGGTAAATTGATATACCGTTGATCCATTCTAAAGTTATTATTTCCTCTGAAGTTAATTCCCAGTAAATTTTTGGTATACAAATGCTCTTGTCCAGAGCGAAATTATCGGCAAGCCTTGAAGCGGCTGCGGCTTCCATAAGGAGATTGAGCTCGCAATTCATTGATTCTCGGAAAACTGCTATTACCTCACGCGGTTTGAGTCTTTGCGAGATCCTGACAAATTTTGCCGTAACACTAGCAATAAATTCCAAAAATATAATATCGTTATTATAGGTTCTAGTAATATCGGGTCTTAATATTTTGACCGCCACTTTTTGGCCGGTTACCAGTACGGCTTTGTGAACTTGAGCAATAGAAGCTGCAGCAACTGGAATATCATTAAAGCTAGAAAATATTTCAGATATTTTAGTGCCAAAAGTTTCTTCTATTTTGGCTTTGGCAATTTTAGAGTCGAAAGCAGGCAGCTTATCCTGTAGGGATTTTAAGTGATGTGCTACGTCTTGCCCAATTAAATCCGGCCTGGTTGAAAGAGTTTGGCCGAATTTAATATAAATTGGACCTAGATCCTTGAAGAAATTTGCTAACCTTATTCCAAACGCTTGTTTTGGTTTTATGAAAAATTTTTTAGGGTTTGAAATTAGGCATACTAACCCAGCTAGTAGCCTTATTCTTCGAGGTATTTTTATTTTTTCCGAATAGGTAAGAATTTGATATTCGCTTATCTTATGTAAAAATAATACGAGGTTAGCAATATTCTTAATGCAATTGATCATATTTTATAGCCATAATGGATAGCAGCAATTCCGAATGTCAAATTTTTATAATTTACATCCATAAATCCAGCATTTTGAATTTTTGTTTTGAAATCTTCCTGGTTAGGAAACATGCTTATACTTTCGCTTAAATATTGATACGCCTCCTTGTTATTAACCACGTATTTTCCTATATGGGGAATAACATTAAAGGAATAAAAATCATATAGTGGTTTCATTAATTCATTCTGAACTTGTGAAAATTCCAAGCATAAGAATTTACCGGTTGGTTTTAATACTCTATATGCTTCTTTTAAAGTCTCTTCAATTGATAACATGTTTCTAATGCCAAAAGCTATAGTATAATAATCGAAGCTATTATCGGCAAATGGTAATTTTTCTGCATTCCCTACTACCAAGTCAAGACCCTGCAAAATATTTTTATTTATGGCTTTATCTTTACAAACTTTTAGCATTTCTTGGTTAATATCACAAATAACAATATAAGGATTCTGGTTTAGTTCTTTACCTCTTGCTTTAATTCTAAATGCTATATCACCAGTACCACCTGCAACATCTATTACATTGCTATCCAGATTTGGGATCATTTTACAAAAAATATCTTTCCAAAGACGATGGACGCCAAAACTCATTAGATCATTCATTAAATCGTATTTACCGGCCACGTCAGAAAATACCTCGTCTACTAGCAGGCGTTTCTGTGTGGCAGTAACTTTTTGGAAACCAAAATTCATTGTGCTCTTACTATTAGGAGTTCTTTTGTTTTTGTTCATGATTATTGACCGAATATAAATTAATAGTATAAGTTATAGCTTATCAATTAATATCAGCATATTAAATAAATGCCGGAATTGCCAGAAGTAGAAACATTAAAACGTTCCTTAAAAAATCATATTATGGGTCATAAAATCACCTCTTTCAGTCAGTTTCGAAAATCATTGAGATATGAGTTAGATCCGAATTTATCAGCTAAAACCATAAATTCTTTTATTACGAATGTACAAAGAATTGCTAAATATCTAGTCGTAGAGCTTACCAATAATAATTCCATAATATTTCACCTTGGGATGACGGGTAGGTTAACGCTAAGAAAAGGCGATTATAGTTTTCAGAAACATGATCATGTAGCTTTTTCTCTAGATGACGGTAATCTTCTTGTGTTTAATGATGCAAGGCGTTTTGGTATGGTATATGTTGCTGCTACTGATGAGTTAAAATCCGAGAAATACCTACAAAATATCGGGTTAGAGCCATTATCTGCAGAGTTTAACGCAGAGTATTTGGCGAGCTATTTTAAAAATAGAAAAGCGCCAATAAAATCAGTGATCATGGATAATAAAATTTTGGTAGGAGTAGGGAACATTTATGCCTCGGAGAGCCTATTTTTGAGCAGAATAAACCCATTAAAACCGGCTCAAAATCTAACAAAAAGTGAAATTTTGGAACTAACACGCTCAATTATTTTGGTGCTAAAGCAGGCAATAGAAGAAGGCGGTACCACACTTCGGGATTTTGTAAACGGTGATAATAAACCGGGATATTTTAAGCAAAAACTAAATGTGTACGATCGAAAAAATTCGGACTGCTATTCTTGCACGACGAAAATAGTTAGAATAGTACAAAGCGGAAGAGCAACCTATTTTTGTCCTACTTGCCAGAAAATATAAACCTCTTTAATAACGCAAAACATTATGAAACTTAAAATAGCAAGCTGGAATATAAATTCAATTAATATACGAATAAATAATTTAATTGATTTTATAGACCAACATAATCCTGATGTTATATGTCTGCAGGAACTAAAATGTGAAACTAGCAAATTCCCTTATGAGTTACTATCCCACTTGCCTTATAATTTATATATTAATGGTCAGAAATCCTATAATGGGGTAGCTATTCTCTCGAAAATTCCGGCTGATGAAGTAAAAACTGATTTTCCCGGTAATTTACTCTCCGATCAGGCAAGATTTATTGAAATCTGCTTTAACAGTTTTATGGGATTTACTAGAGTGATATCTTTATATGCTCCAAATGGTGGAGGAGAAGTAGGTAGCGATAAATTTGAGATGAAGCTAAAATTTTATGACCAATTCACTAATTATATAAATAGTTTGGTATCTTATGATGAAAAATTATTTATTGGAGCAGACTATAACATTGCCCCGTTTGATATTGACGTTTATGATCCAGATAATTTACAGGATACTACCTGCTTTACAATTAAAGAAAAAGCTAGGTTGCGGAAGATACTGAATTTCGGTTTTGTTGATAATTTCAGAATGATCCACCCGGAAAAAAAGGAATTTTCCTGGTGGGATTATAGAGCAGGAGCCTTTGAGCAAAACAAGGGGATGCGAATAGATTCCATCCTATCTAGTTCTAATGGCTTACCTTTTCTAAAGGATTGTTTTATAGATTACCAGACAAGAACGCAAAGCAAACCATCCGATCATGCTCCTGTTATAGCCGTTTATGAATAAGCCTGTTGTAACTTATATTTTATTTTATCAGTAGCCATTTACTTTCCTCATAATCGAATTTTAGTAAATAGATATTGCCATTAGTACATTTAGCTATGTAACTTTCGGTTTCGCTGGTGTATTTAGGACCTTCTATAATTTTATCACAAACCGCTCCTTTATTCTTAAGGAATTGCCTAAATCCTAGTTTCTCAAGCTGATAAACGTAATTTTTAGTGTAAATATGATGGTTTATTAGTTCTGGTTTAATATTTTTAACGCCAGTTTAGGATAAACAACAATAGAAAAGGTTAGATATATTGGTTTTGCAGGATAGCAAGTGTTGAGTTATGATGTATTTTTTAACAAAAGATCGATAACTCAACATGAAAAAATGTATCACAACTGTGTATTAT